>JAITCR010000009.1 GCA_031282985.1 Nitrososphaerota archaeon
ACCACAACAATAGCAACTACAAATTAACCATCATCAAAAACCAACCACACAGCACAACCAAAAACACCAAAAACATCATCCAACGACAAACCACCACCACTACTACACTGCTTAGACCCGGCCAAAACAGACTTCTTAGAAAAGAGAGTGTTTCAAAAGGGATTATGTGTAAGGTTCCAAATCTCCTCTCTTGAGCCATTGACATGAAAACGGGCAAACAGAAAAACCGTCAAATCAATCATACCTAAACTTCTTGAAACCATGCAGGTCCTCCGACGAAACCAACCACACCAATGCCACTGACGAAAATTATTACGCTCCACCCCATGCGTCTGAGCTTTCGTTTGAACCGGTAGCTCAGACAGAATCAACTCCGCATACACCCCCAATTATCCGCAAAGAAAACCTTAACATCTAACTGGTGCAGCCCATCAAGCATTTTCTTTAGCGTTTGGGCACTTCGGTTTCCGCATTTCCAATCAACAAGCTCTCCGGTAGTTCGACAGTATGCCTTCCAGACCCGGATCTTGTTTTTTTGATCGTAAAAAGTGCCACATTTCATCGAGTCCAATTATGACTTCGTCTTGCGGGGTGGTTTTTTCATAGGTTTTGAGCGCAAAATTTTTCACCCAGTATAGGATGGTGGAGGGTTCGACTTTGAGCATGCGTCCAATGGCATTCATGGATAAGCCAATTACGTAGAGGTAGAGGGCGAAGGCGTGTTTGGTGGCGTTTTTGTCTGTTGTTTGGGTGAATTGGCGTCCGCAGTTTTTGCGTTTGTAGCGTTGTCTGTTGTGGTTAAAGCCTGCCTTTACACAAAGTTGGTTTCCACACTTGGGACATTTCATAACTGTCGCAAATACAAAAGATTAAACCATCTTATAATCCTTTTTGCAATACTCTTGTATTCTTAATGCTTTGACTTGTCCATAGCCAAGATTACCCGGTCGTTTAAGTTCAGCTGGAACTATTGCTTTGTTGACAAAAGCCTAACTACCTCACAGGCGTCCATAAAAACAAAAACACACAAACAAACTTAAAATTATGCACACCCCTATCGTAAGAAAAAGTTGTCTGTTATTGTGGAGAGGGCGGATGTGTTTTTGTTGTTTTTGCCTGCATATTCACCTGATTTTAACCGTATAAAGTCTCGGTGGGCTAATATGAAGTGTGCTTTGTCTGATTTGATGTCTAAATGTGAAACACTACAAGAAGCCACATACACCCATTTTGAAGAGTGCAATTATTAAACTATTCTGCTATAACAATACAGACCAACTTTAACCCATAAAACATATAGTAAAACTTTTCTTATGTTGCTATATTACTTTGCAAAAAACGTTGTGGATTGCTCATGCTGCAAATGCTATGGAGGCATCTGAGGTGTTAAAACAGTTAAAAGAGGAAAATGCTAAAAATGCTGGTTCAAAATCTAAACGTGCCTAGAGTATTTGGTGTAGCATTTCGCAGGTTTTACAATAGTTTTGCGCTGAGGGTTCACCGCATTCTTTGCATATTTTAAAGTCTTCTTTTATCGTGATCTGCTCTATAGCTGGTCGGAGTTTTTCTATGGTACGAGAAATGGTGAATTTGGTTCCTGCATGTTTTTCTTCCATATGATTAAGCATTGCTCGCATGTCATTGCGTAGGGCTTCAGAAGCATATGGGCAGGGTGTGTCTTGGAAGGTAATTTTTTTCACGTAAGCATATAGTGCACTTTCATTTTCGGGAATTTCGCAAAATGGTTTAATTTTACGTATTAACATTGGGTGAACTTGATTTGTTGCTGGTTTTTCTTTAGATAACCGAGCTATGTCTCCACGAAGAATGTTCATAAGTACTGTTTGAGCTTCATCATCTAATGTGTGTCCAGTTGCAATTTTTGTGGCTCCTACTGCTCTAGCTGCAATATTTATGGCTCTACGTCGTAGAACACCGCAATATGCGCAAGAAGTCAATTCTGTTTGTTTATTTGCTCTAACTTTAGTGATTAACTCGTCAAGTGTTAACCCAAAAAGTTTCTTAAAAGATACAATGTGAAGAGGAACATCAAGTGTTTTACAGTTTTTTATTGCAATATCTAAAGCTTCATCACGATATCCTTTAATGCCTTCATCTATGGTTACTGCAACAAGAGTAGTTTTTGGTCTATATTTTTGAAGCTTAGCAAGGATATGCAGTAGGCTTAGGCTATCTTTTCCACCTGAAACTGCTATTGCTAACTTGTCATTAAATTTAAGCATATGATACTTAGTTATGGTAGTTCGAACTTTTGTTTCAATGGACTCACTCAAACATTTTTTGCACAGCTGTTGACCTGAATATTTACGGTAAAAAAAACTTTCCCGTTTTTTACAAACTGTACAATAAGAGCCTATCATTGCCATTCAGTAGTATTCTTTATTTTACATTAGCTAAATAAATGTACCCAGTAAACTATGAAAAGGAATGAACAAGATGCCCATTAAACCCTGCCGTAACAGTAGTAGCAGTAGTAGTGGCTGTGGTGATTATCAAGTTGTTTATGATAGTGAACACTGGATGTTGCTTAAAAATTTGCGTGAAAAAGCTGCTTTTTTGTTGTCTGCTTTGGCTGATTTTCACTTGTATGCCGTGGTGCATGGCAGTCTTGCAAGAGGTGATGTAAAGGCGAGTAGTGATATTGATGTTTTTATTCCTGATGTGCAAAATAGTTTCGCTATAGAGTCTGCATTAGAAAAGGCAGGCGTAACTGTTAGTAATCGCTTTGTGGTACAGGCTACTCCAACGTATGCTATGAAAGCTAACATTGACATTGATGAGGTATGTAATGTTTCTTTTCCGTTAATGGGTATGCGTAAAGTTGAACGCGAGTTTTACTCCTTTGGTGGAGAAATAAACTTGGTTCAACTTGGAGCGAATTTGCATGTTGCAGGTGTGGATAAACGACTTATGCTTATAGAACCTACCCTGACGGGTCATGTGGAGAGCAGTATAATTGGCAGGGAAGCGTTTGTGGCTAAAGTTTTAGGCATTTCTGTTGAAACAGTGTTAGATAGAGTACATGCACTTACAAGACGAGATTTAGTGGGCCGAACAGGAGTGTTTCTTAAAAGAGAGTTAAATTCAGAGGAAACCTTTGAGTTAATGCTTAAGCGCTTAGCTGACCTTAATCCTGCGGTACGCAGACGAATAAAAAAATTTAGTTAGGATAATAAATTAACTCTTTTTCTTCCAAAAGCTGCTGAATTTTATCTACTGCTTCATAAACTTGCTCTTCTTTCTTTGCACCAACACAGACAAGCTTACCTGCACTGAAAATCAGAAAAACAACTTGTGGATTATCCATTCTATAAACTGCACCTGGAAACTGTTCAGGCTCATACATAACCCTATTAAGCTTGTAAATGAGACTTTCAAGGTCAATCTCGCCACCTAACTCTGCAGATGCAACAATATTTTGGATATTAACAATTGGTTTTTCTGTAATCTGAATACCTTCCGTCCGAAGCTCTTTTACAACTTTTTCTACAGCATTTCGCGACTCTTTCTCCGATTTAGCACCGGTGCAAACCATTTTACCTGTACCAAATATCAAAGTGGCTGTTTTTGGCTTTTTAAGTCTGAAAACTAAACCCGGAAACACACTTGGATTATACTCAGTTTGTGGAAATTTCTCTACAATTTTCTGTAAGTCTATCTTTTGGTTAAGCGAAACTGAGGCAACAATGTTTTGAATCGATATAGTTGATTTTCGTTTACTCATGTCAACTCACGTGTTAGACTATTTAAATAGTACATACGGGGTATATAAAGCCCCCTTATAAAGACAACCGACAAAAACTGTTTCGATAGCGATAATTTAGCAGACAAATGATTGCTGTTAAAAATTGAAAATTTACGATGATAAATGCAGTCAGTTTCTATAACTTTGCCTTATGTTTCTTCTTTCTGATGATGGTAATTCTTGCATTTTACTACAGTTGTTTTTTTGATGTGTTGAAATAATTACACTGGATTTTCTATCCAAATGCGAACACTATTAGAAATTCCTTAAACTTCAAGAGTTTGTTTGTAGCCGTGGAAGGTGTCGTCGAGTAAACACTAATACCCCAATAGTAACCCAGACAGGCATTGGGACAAAACTATTGTGGGGTGGTTCGTATTGTAAAGATGTTGTGAAGTGGAGTGTTTGAGAAAAGGGCACTTTGTTGTTGGTCATCTCTTTTCTGCTTAATAATTCTGCTAAATCTGCCTTTATCGGCAGAGAAACAACACTCAGAAAGATTACGCTTAAAATACTGCTTCAAAAAAGAAGTCAGTGATGCTACAATTCTCTCTAAAATATCCCGCCGCACTTTAATTCTGCGCAAATTCTTCTTAGAGCCTGTTTAATATCTTTTAAGAACATGTATGTTGTATGGTAAATGGCAACAATCTGAGAGGTAGAGAGGAAATACATGAGAGGGCAACTTATCCCAGCGATATAACACGCAAACAATTCGAAATAATACGACCTACCCTTGAATCGGCACGTAAAACAACACATC
>JAITCR010000143.1 GCA_031282985.1 Nitrososphaerota archaeon
AGAGGGCGGGTGTGTTTTTGTTGTTTTTGCCGGTATGTTCGCCGGATTTTAATCGTATAGGGCCTCGGTGGGTTAATATGAAGCGTGCTTTGTCTGATTTGATGCCTAAATGTGAAACACTACAAGAAGCCGTGTACACCCACTTTAACCACACAAATTCTTAAACTAATTCACTATATAACCAAACCAACACAAACACAACAAAAAAACCAGCCAACACACAAAAGAAAAAACAAACGCCTCTACACACAACAACATACACCTAACAGCCAATGCTGGAAAAAAGAAAACAAACAACAACAAAAAAGAACCAAACAAACATGCACACCCAAGTTCACCGCTAATAGCAACATACAAAAATTAAGCACACTTACAGAAACAGTGACAGTTAAAAAAAATATAAAAGAATATTATAGAGAGCGGGTGATTAAGTATGCTTAGTGCGCCCTTTAAAGTATGGTAAGGGTGTGTTCGGATTGTTTTTGCTGTTCATTTTTGTGGTGTCTTTTAAGTTTCATTTAAGCGTGCGTCATTTAGTCGGTCTTTAATTTCTTGGTTTGTGTAGAGTTTGGGGTCAATGTCTGAGTTGTAGAATAGAAATATTTCGTCAGTGGCAAAATATCCTTGGTTGATGGCTATGTCTTGTCCGTATTTTTCAAAATTAAAATACTCGTACGCAGACAAATTCTCGCCTACTTTGCATTGTTCAAGAGTCCTCTTTAAATCGGAATCGATTTCGTCCACGACTGCATAACCAAGTTTTTCTTCTCTACTGCCCCAAGTGTTAGCATCTATCGTTACATAGAAAAGGTCACCGACCTGCATGCACGTGTTTAGTATGCTTTGGGTATCTTTTAGGCCGTTGGCGTTGCAATAAGCTGAAGCTATGTTTTTCTCGGTTTCACTCATCTGCTCTAGCATTACAGCTAACAGGTTAAGGTCATAGAGGTTTTCATATTCACCAAGGCTAAAATCTGACTCATAATCATGCACCGCATACTCCTCATGTTGAGCATTTAGGCCAACTTTGGTTTTTAGAAACTCTTTGATTTCGTATTGTGTAGTGGGCAGATTTAACCAATCTCCCCTTATTTCTCCTTCGTTGTATTTGCCCAGATTGGCAACATAGACTCTAATTTGGGGGCTATTTTGTTTTGTAAAAGTTTGTTCACACATTTGTTATAATCTCCTTTGTTTGATTGTTTGTTTATGCTTCTGTTGGTGGAACTGGGTTGGTTGCTGGCGGGTTGGGTTTGGGTGCTTCGCTGATTTTTGTTTAAAGAAGAGGTTTTGTAGGTGTGTGTTTGTTTGGTTGTTGGTTAAAGTGTGGAAAAAACGGGCTGTGTTTGGTTTTGAGTGTTTTGCAAGGTGGTGTGCGTTATTTGTGGGGTGTTTGTTGTTTGTGGCTTTTTCTTTTGGTTTTTTGGCCTATGGGGTTGTTTTTGTTGGTTTCCAGAATTTTTCCAAAATTGTCTGTAATTATACGCGATTTTTCAATGTTTTTTGTTGTAAATACGGGTTTGTTTTTTGTTTAAGGCTGTTTGTAACTGTTTTTTAGTTAAAGGGGTTGTTTTTGTCGGTTTCCAAAGTTTTTCCAAAATTAGTCGTTTTCTCGTGGTGTTTTCAGTTTTTCAGGAGCGTAATTTAAGCCTTTTTAGTGTTATGCATGGTTTGTTTTGGTTTGTTTGTGGTTTAATTGTTGTTTTAATGGTTTTATTGGTAAAGGGTTTGTTTTTGTTGGTTTCCAGTTTTGTGTTTTTAGAGGGTTAAGTAAAAAATAGAGCATACGCTAAAGCGTGTTTTGGGCGTTTCCAAGGTTTTTCCAATGCTAAATATGCCTTAATGCCGACCAGCAGTCCAAACGGACAAAAGTTCCATAACAGGAAGCAACATACTAAAAACTGAAACTATTTAAAACAAAAACACCACCCAAAACACTGTAAAAAAGAGCGAAAGAAAATTGGGCAAAAACTTTATGAAAAAATTGCTTGACCAGCACGCACTATTTTTCACTGATGTTATGTTAGGGGTCATTGAAGCCTTGGATGGTTATTTTGTGTTTTTCGATTAGGGTTTTTGTTTTGTCGTCAAATAGTCCTATGCTGTGTTCTTCTTTGCCGTTTCGGGTGCAGAGGTATTTTTTGCCTTTAGCATCTTTTAGTCTAAATCGCCATCCTTTACTTGCAAGTCCTAACAGTAGTTGCTCCTTCTGAAAAAACGCCTCATCTACTGAAGAGCTGGGTTCATTTTCTGAAGAAATTGTTTGTTCTAAAATCTGGGCAGACTGCTCTTGAGATGCTTGCTCTGGAGGTTGTTTGGCAGGTTCAATTTCACAAGGTTGACTGGTTTCATGGTCTTTGGTTTGATTGTCAAGTAAATCCATGACTTCTATGGTTGTCATTTCGGGATGGTCAGGTTCAAATCTAGACGAGTTAGTTACAAGGGTGGCGTTCCATTCCAAAAGCTTCTCCTTCAGTGCTTCTTCATCGGTTTGGTTAGGTACGATGAATACTGTGGGGAAGCCCATTTTCTTATTGCGTTGATAGTTATACTTTAGGCGGTCCCAGTGCCTTTTAGGGTAACATTCTACCTCTACAGCAAAACTACGCTTATAATCCCAACAACTATGATCAATGTACCCTTTTGCGCCCTCAACCTTTGATGCGGGTAGAGTGGGGGTAACGTATAGGTCAGCTAAACTCTCATCAGTCGCCCCATCATCTATGCGTACGATCCAACCGTTTAACCAATACACCTTACGCTGCGCCATAATGGTCTGAATGTGTTTAACGCCACCCGCTTTCTCGCCACGAAAAGTAACATCTAAGAGGCGTTTGGCTTTTTTATCGCTTAAGTCTAAGCGCCAATTTCGTATGCGTATTTCTTTGGCTTTTAACTCTTTTTTACCATAGGCGTAGGTTTCTTCTCGGTATTGGCGTGTTGTTTCGTCTTTGAAGGATAGGTAGGCGTTTCGTTTGGCATTGTCTACGGCGAGGTTTTTTAGGGCATTTACAAGCCCCATCTCTGTAAGAACATAAGGTTTAGGCGTGGCGGGGTTGTATAGGAGGTGTTCTCGCAGGGTATCCTCATCAACATAACCTCCAAGCAGTCTGACAGTGAGAAGTATTGTCCACTCAGCAGGCGTTACAGGCCAGTCCAAAAAATCTCTTTGTAGCGACTTGGTTTTTATCTGGCCCATCAACTCATCAACATCCACTTTACGACCATACCTTTCTAGACTGTGTTTGATTACTTTTTCAGGTTCGCTGGGTCCTGTTTTGTAGTCAAGGGTTTCTAGGACTTGGTATTCTCGGTTGCCTTGGAAGGGGGTGGAGACAAAGAAGAGGTGTCTTGGTAGGTTCATGAGGGTTTGGTAGCCATAGTTTTTGGGGTAGAATTTTTCGAGGGTTTTGGCGGTGTCTTCGCCTACGCGGAAGCTGATGATTGTTTCGCAGGTTTGGGTTATGGCGTCTTGGATGTCTTTTCTGTATTGTGTTAGGTATTGGCTTGCTAGTGTTATGTAGACTTTGAATTTGCGTAGGGATTGGAGGGTTTCGGGTATGCTTTTGGTGGTGTACCTGTAAGCTTCGTCCACATATACATAGAAGGGTACGCGTTCGTGTTCAGGGATATCTTCACGGGACATCCCAGCGTTATAAGTAGCAGATAGGATGAGGCTGCCCAAAAAATTCGCCATATCAGTTGTGATTACACCTTCAGGGAGGTCTACAATGATTATTTTTCGCTGATCCATAGCCACCCGAAAATCAATACAGCTTTTTTCAGCCATAAACATAGGTACAAGAATTCTCTCCTGTACAATACGATACAATTTAGTCAAAACAGCCATAGACGCATCCTTCGGCATCTTATCATACTGCTTCTCCCAAAAGGTGCGGACGTTTTGGTCTCTGCATTTTGCTGTTAGCATTTCTCGAAAGTCATTATCAGCTAAAATTTTGTATAAATCAGGAAGTTTTGCATTTTCTTTCTCCATAAGCAAATACAAAGCGTTTAGTAGGATCATGTCTAGGCGGGGTCCCCACCAGCGTTCGTAGATTTTTTCTAGGGTGTCCATGAACATTCGGGCGACTACGTCTCGTTCGTAGGGGTCTTTGGATTCTAAGAAATTAATTTGTAGGACTTGGTGGTCGTATTTGTCCTCAAAAGCCGACCAAGGATTAATGTAAATAACGCGATCCCATTTCTCAGGCGGAATATGCGACAAAACAAGATTGGTGAGATCGCTATGAGAATCTATAACCATAAAACCCTCATCATGATCAATATGCTGCTTAATCATAGAGAGCAGAAAACGTGTTTTACCACACCCCGGAAACCCCATAACCAAAGAATGAATACGATCCGAACCATAAATACCTCGCTTTAACTTCTTACCTATAGCCGGATCTATTTCAGCATCTACACCTAATACATGAAGTCTATTTCTAGTTACTTTCGAGTTTGCGTTTTGGTTGCTCACATTATGAACCTCTCTGCAAAGACATGATTTCAGTTTTAAAAAAAACTAAAACACCAAATTTTGGATACGTGAGTTTAATGGAACAATGCAAAAACCCCCTAAACCCAAAATGTCAAAACAAAGACATCGCACTATACGTACAAATTAATCAAGAAAAAATCGCCATATGTCAACACAATGCTGGATAGACATTTCGGAAACAACCGAAGACTGGAACAAAGAAACACCAACAACGAAAAACAAAATAACAAAACAAAATTGTTACAACGCCAAAAATAGTTTATACATTTGAGAAGATTTTTAAAACCTGCAAGACTGATATACTAAGGGGCATTGTAGTGGAAGGTTTCTTTGATAATGTTGCTACAATTATTGAGCAAGCACGAACATACGTAGGGCGCACTGCAGATTTAACCATGTGCATCACCTATTACGAGATCGGTCGCATGATTGTCGAACAAGAACAGAATGGCAAGGAACATTCAGAATATGGCAGTGGGTTGCTAAAAAAAATTATCCGCATATTTAACTGGCCGATTTGGCAAAGGCTTTTCAACTACAAACTTAAAATACGCAAGACAATTTTACCAAACCTATGCCCCTTCAATTCAACAATTAAATTCCACTAAAGCTAAAACTAACGTTGTAAATCGTCAATCAATGATTGACGAATTGACCTTTAAATTAAGCTGGACCCATTACCAAGTTTTGACGCGAATTAAAAATGCTGATGAACGCCATTTTTACGAAATAGAGGCGATAAACCAACAATGGTCAGTTAGGCAGCTTCGATGTCAATACAATAGCAGTCTATATAAACGACTTGCACTTTCACGCAATAAAACAGATGTTATGCGGCTTGCAAACGAGGGTCAGTTAGTAGAAAAACCGGGTGATCTGTTAAAAAACCCTTTGGTGCTTGAATTTTTAGGCATGGACGAAAAATCGGAGTATTCGGAAACGACTTTAGAATCAGCAATTATATCTCATCTGCAAAAGTTTCTCCTTGAATTAGGTAAAGGCTTTTTGTTTGAAGCTCGACAAAAACGGTTTAGTTTTGATGAACAATCCTTTTTTGTTGATCTTGTTTTCTATAATCGACTACTGCAGTGTTATGTTATAATCGATTTGAAGACTGATAAAATGGGTCACCAAGATCTTGGTCAAATGTTGATGTATGTTAATTATTTTGACCGTTATGTTAAGGCAGAACATGAAAAATCAACAGTAGGTATTCTTTTGTGAAGGAAAAAAACGAGAGCATAGTTCAGCTAACGCTACCTGAAAACTCGAATATTTATGCCTCAGAATACCAACTTTATTTGCCGACTAAGAGCTTGCTTCAGCAGAAGCTCCTTGAGTGGTCTCAAGAATTTGAAGAAACTCAAAACACCCGAGACAAAAAATTCAATGGACAAACTAAAGAATAGCGTGTAACATTTTTACCTCGAGCTAAATATGTCACCAAAAACAGTTTTATCTCGAATTATTGATGGGGAAAAAGTTTTTTAGAGGTTAAGCACACTTTATTTGTTAGTGTTTAATATGAATCCTCAAAATTTGAACCATAATTTTGAGGAAGGGCACCATACACAGACCGCCAAAGCTCGGCCAGAGCACTATCCTTTTCAGTTCATATTCCTCCTCAAAGTTCCAAATTCCAAAACCCAGTTTTTAAATTCTCAAAAAATAGAGGAACACAATAGTTATTCATTTTGAAGTCATATCAAGACAAGCCTCAAGCTGTTAATCAACGAGCGTTTCTAGCGTGCCTATTTGGGTATTGTTGTGGACATAGTCTAAATATTTTTAAAAAAGAAACTAATTTAAGTGCGATGTAGACGTGTATTTTAGAATATGTGTATGAGAATGGCAGCACCATCAGGAGGCTACTGCAGTGAGCAAGCAAAACTTTACAGAAAGCCAAGAAAACAATGCTACAGTAGCGCAGCCTCCGTTGCCACAAAGTGAAATTTTAGGTAAACCTGTTGAAGAGTTACTTCCACGTTTAGGTTCTTCGTTGAATGGTTTAAGTCCTGAAGAAGCTGAAAATCGTCTTGAGGTTTATGGACGAAACGAGTTAGCGAAAAAACGTAACCGTTCAATAATAGTTGACTTTTTGTTGCATTTCAAAAGCCCTCTTGTAATTATTCTACTGGTAGCAGGGTTAATCTCAGGATATATGGAAGAATTTCTTAACACTATAATTATTTTTGCAATTGTCTTGTTAAGTGTCATTCTAGATTTTTATCAAGAAAATAAAGCTGAAAACGCGGCAGAAATGCTTAAAGAAGCTGTAACAACAACAGCTACTGTAATTCGCGGCGGCATAAAGCAAGAAATTAAACTTCACGAAGTTGTGCCAGGTGACATAATTTATCTTTCAGCTGGAGACATAACACCTGCAGATGCACGTGTAATTTCAGCAAAAGATCTTTTTATTAATCAATCTGCTTTAACGGGAGAATCTTTTCCTGTAGAAAAGACAGCTGCTTTAATAAAAACTAAAGACCCTACAACAACTGAATGGAACAATTACCTTTTCATGGGAACATCCGTTGTCAGCGGTACTGCTGTAGCTTTAGTTGTTAAAACAGGCAGTTCAACAGAGTACGGAAAAATTGCTAAAAAACTTGCAGAAAAAGTACCAGAAACAGAATTTGAAAAAGGCGTTAAACATTTTGGATTCTTCATGATGAAGATGACACTGCTTTTGGTAATTTTTGTTTTCATGATTAATGCGTTGCTTACCCCTAATGCGGAAGGTATCATGAACGCATTACTTTTTGCTGTGGCACTTGCCGTAGGTTTAACACCTGAATTATTACCCATGATTATCACTATCAACTTATCCCGTGGTGCCATTGTAATGTCTAAAAAAGGTGTCATCGTTAAACGCTTAGCTGCTATTGATAACTTTGGCAGTATGAACGTTTTATGTACTGATAAAACGGGGACACTTACAGAGAACAAAATTGCCCTTGTTTTACACGTGAACCCTAACGGTGACGATGATGACAAGGTGTTACTGTATAGTTACCTCAACAGTTTTTATCAAACTGGCCTGAAAAGTCCAATGGATGAAGCTATACTTGTTCACGAAAAAATTGACACTACAGATTATCAAAAAATCGATGAAGTTCCCTTTGACTTTGTCCGCAGACGTGTAAGTGTCGTTGTAGAAAATGACCGCCAAAAATGCTTTATAAGTAAAGGTGCCCCCGAAGAAATCTTTAAAGTTTCTTCCTTCTGCGAAATAGACGGTTTACCAGTTGACTTAACCGAAGAAAAGCGTAAAAAAGCCGAACAGAAATATTATGAGTTAAGCACTGAAGGCTTCCGAGTACTAGGAGTAGCCTACAAAAAACTCAAAGAAGAAAAAACCGTTTACTCTGTTAGCGACGAATGCGACATGGTGTTTATGGGTTTCATGGCTTTTCTTGACCCACCCAAAGAAACCGCTGGGGAATCCATAAAACTGTTAACGCAAGCTGGCATAGAACTAAAAATCTTAACTGGAGACAATGAGCAAGTTACACGTAAAACGTGTGAAACTCTTGGATTTGAAATCAAAGGCATCGTATTAGGTAATGAAGTAAACCAAATGTCTGAAGAAGCCCTATCCCGAACGGTCGAAGAAGCTAATGTTTTTGCCAGAGTTACACCAATTCAGAAAAACCGTATCATTGCACTATTAAAAAGAAACGGCCACGTAGTTGGTTTCATGGGTGACGGCATTAACGATGCCCCGTCTCTAAAAACATGCGATGTAGGAGTGTCAGTTAACAATGCAGTAGATGTTGCAAAAGAATCTGCCGACATCATACTACTCAAAAATGACCTTACCGTCCTAGCTGAAGGAGTAATAGAAGGCCGAAGAACGTTTGGCAACACCATGAAATACATCATGATGAGTGTAAGCAGCAACTTTGGCAACATGCTAAGCGTTGTTGGAGCTACATTAATTCTATCATTAATGGGTTTTGTCTTCGAACCAATGAGACCATACATTTTCAACATCTTCTTACCAATGTTGCCTATTCAAATTCTGTTA
Organism: Nitrososphaerota archaeon; assembly: GCA_031282985.1. Lineage (GTDB taxonomy): Archaea > Thermoproteota > Bathyarchaeia > Bathyarchaeales > Bathycorpusculaceae > Bathycorpusculum. The sequence continues at coordinate 8,538 of JAITCR010000143.1, forward strand.
AATAATCTGCTTTATGACATTTCTCAATCAGCAATCACAATGGACAATGTTGACTCTGAATACATCGAAAAACCCAAACGCTGGGACATAGGTTACATCAAAAGTTTCATGCTATCACTTGGTCCAGTCAGTTCACTATTTGACTTTTTAACATTTTTCATAATAATATTCATTTTCCTGCCGTCCATAGTAGTCACAGAACAGTCATTTGAACGATTATTCCAAACAGCATGGTTTGTAGAATCCATAGTAACACAAACAGTCATAGTCTTTGTGATTCGTACACGTCAGTCACCGCTTTGGAAGAGTAAACCAGGCAAATACTTGATCCTCAGCAGTATAGGCATCATCATATTAGCAGTGAGTATACCATTTACATGGTTTGGCGAGACTTACTTCCAATTCACTCCGTTGCCACTAGAATTCTTTGCCATACTCATTGGCATCGTGTTAGCATATGTTGTACTCGCTGAAGTGATTAAAAGATGGTTCCATAAACGTAACTCTTACCATGTTGAACAAGTATTGGTACCCAAGAAACGTGGGTTATATCTAAGTAGAGGTGCCCGACTGGTTCAAGACATCATTGCAGTAATTTGTCTACGAAGCGAAGATGAAATTTTCTTCGATTCTTTACTTGGAGACTTATCGAGAAGTCTCAAATACCCAATTAACCACCGTGAAGTAGTTCAAAATCTAAACCATCTACACAGAGCAGGACTAATCAATGTTGACTGGGGTACACGTACAATTCAACGCCAAAGCACAATTAGGGAATACGTTTCAGAGTATGTGGAAACACGGACTATATGGTCGATGGTTAACAAAGACTGGATACGCATAAACAAGACAATTCTTGAGCTTTATGGCGAAACTAACACAGAATACGCTGAACTATTCCGCAACAAAAGCAAAAAGAAAAACGCCTAAAAAGAGTTAACACAATATTTTGATCCCCAAAGTCGTGATAATCAGCAGGGTATGGTAAATGTCCAATTATGTTGAATATTATTGTTTGGATTTTGAAACTTCTTTTTGCATGTTAAGCAATTGGCTTGCGATGCTTGTCAACATAACGATGGCCAGAGCTAAAACTATGATTCCGATTTTCACTTTCCAGTCAAAATCAAAATAGAAAAGGGCAAACACTGAAACAATCATTACCCCTAAAACCAGTGCTTCTCGAACAACTCCAAGACTTCGCAACGAATTACCAAAACTCAATATATTTCACCTTGTCTATATAAAAGGTTGTTTACTCTACTCAAGTATTTAGGCATTAGTACCTTTGAAAAAAATAAGACCAATACAACTATAAATAAAAAGTGACGACATACTGCATTTTAGATTTATTCGCATAAAAGAGGCCACTTGGCAAAAATTTTTAAGGTAAAATGCTTCAATGTATTTGAAGATTAATGAAAACTAAAATTAACTTTCAAACTTGGTCAAGGCGAGAGTATTATGAACACTTTGGTAGTTGTGATGATCCATATTTTGGTGTTATACCAAATGTGGACTGCACCTTTGCATATGAAACCTGTAAACGGTTAGGTTTTTCTTTTTTTGTGTATTACATGTTTGAGTCTATTAAGGCAGTAAATCAGGTTGAAAATTTTCGTTATAGAATAATTGATAAAGATATATGGCTTTTTGATCGTGTTCATGCAAGCACTACTATTGGAAGACCTGACAACACCTTTAGTTTTGCTCTTTTTGAATATACTGAAGACTTTACTGTGTTTCAAAAGAACGCAAAAAATCAAATTGAAGGGGTTCAAAAAACTCGAGGGTTACAGGTAAATGATGACGCTCGACGATTTGATGTTATACATTATACCACTTTACCCTGGTTTAGTTTTACCAGTTTTAGGCATGAAAAAAACTTTAGTTATAAAGAGAGCATTCCAAAGATTGCCTTTGGAAAATTCTTCGAATATGGCAGCAAAAAATGGTTACCTGTCTCTGTTAATGCAAACCACGGTTTAGTAGATGGATATCATGTCAGCAAATACTTGGAATTTTTCCAGACGGGCCTTAACACAAAAATATGACCTCCCTAACAACTATTTTACTTTTTGATAAATGCATGAATTTTTTTATTAAAATTGGGTGAGAATACTGCAGCCGTTAGGCTGCAGATGAATCGCCTGTAAAAGTTCTTTTTGTTGTTTTGTTGTTGTTTTTCCTAGACGACAGTTTGAGTCTGCCGTCTATAGAAGGTGTCGCAATATGGATTTGACGTCGTTTAGCCATGGCTATGGTCAGTGTGCGTTCCACATTGTGCTTGTGCCTAAGTATAGGCTAGACTATTTGTGGATTTTGGGATTAAAAGTTGTTGCGAGAGTGCTTTGAGAGAGACTGCTGTAGGTTTGGTTGTGAGATATTTGCTTTGCATGTCGGTGATGATCATGTGCATATTTTCGTTGGGTTACATTTTGATTGTTCTGTTTAAGTTGATTGGATTGTTGAAGTGTAATTCTGCTAGATAATTGTTTTCTGTTTTTCCTGTGTTAAAGGGTAAGCTTTGGAAGGGGCACTTGTGGTCTAGAGGTATGTTCTGTTGATGGCGAGTGTTTTTTGTTTTTTATTGTTAACGCATTTATATAATTGAGCTGCCCTTCTTTTTAATTGTTAACGCATTTATATAATTGAGCTGCCCTTCTTTTTGAAGGGCAGCGACCTTCAAAATTGCCATCAAAAACATTCTGTCGCTCACACAGAATTGGGAGCAGCTCAAAATTATGAA
>JAITCR010000146.1 GCA_031282985.1 Nitrososphaerota archaeon
AAATCGTTGCTTTAGAAAACTTTTCTTCAACATATAATTCACCATTAAACAGCAAATGCCAAACAACCGTCAACATTTTGCGAGCAACAGCAACATACGCCACCTTCTTACCTTTCTTAGCCACTATACGCCAAAATATACGTTTAAACCGACAATCCACCCGAACAGCAACATGAGCAACCTCAACCATAACCCGCCGAAGCCAACGCGAACCCTGCTTAGTAATACCTCCAAATCGTGTTACACCAGCTGACTGATACACCGATGGAGCAAACCCGCTCCAAGCAGCAACCTGTTTACCATTACTAAACCGCTTTGGATCCCCCAGTTCAGCCAAAATAGTAGCAGCCGACAAACGACCCGCCCCGGGTACCGAACACACAACCTGCAAATCGCACTCATTAACAATCCGCTCCATCTTACCTCTATTTCCCGAATCTGAACTGTCAAAGCATCAGCACTTCTAGTTAACTCATCAAGCACAAACATATCAATCTCCCCAAGTGACCCTTTAGCAACCTCATAGAGTTCATCTTTTCTATCAACTGGAAACCTGTTTTCAGTATTTGTTAAAATTTCTTCAACAGTTTTACCTTCCATAAGTCCATTTAGGATTTCTGTGCCTGCTTTGCCAAAAACGTCACTTAACTTTGAGCTTAAACGTATGTTGGATTGGTTGAGTAGTTTTTGACATCGGTTTTTGAATTGTGTTTTGTTTTGCACGTATTTTACTCGTAGGCGAGTTAGTGTACGGAGTTCTCGCAAGTGTTTGGGTGGGATGTAGCTTGGTTTAATCAAGTCTGCTTGTAGTAGGTGGGCTAGCCACTCCGAATTGATTTGGTCGGTTTTTCTTCCGGGTATTCTTTTTACTTGTTGTGCGTTTGCTAGTACTGGCTGGAAGCCTGATTCTTCTAATACAGGATAGAGTGTGGTCCAGTATATGCCGGTGGATTCCATTGTAACTTTTTTGCATTGATGCTGTGTTAGCCGTTCTTTTAGTTGCTGTATGTCTGTTTGGTTGTTTTGGATTTTTCGCGTTTGTTTCTGTTGTTGTTGGGTGTTGTTGTCTAGTAGTATGGTTGTGACTAAATTGTCTCTGTGGACGTTTATACCACAGGCTTTTTGTTCTATACTTTTCACTTTTCTTGTTTGGAGCGGCTGGAAGGTGCTCTTTTTGTGTTTAGTAGCTTTTTCCTATGCGAGCTCTATGGCTCACGCTATCTATTCGCGAAAAGGAGTACACATCATTTTATGTAACGGGGTCTAAATAAGCCCAAAATTCGTTCGGTGTTTCTTTTCAGTCGCTCTAAAAGTGATAAAAATAAACGGGGTCAAAAAAGTTTTTTCATCGCGCTTCTATGAAAGTTTGCTTTATGAGATTTATATAATTGAGCTGCCCTTCTTTTTCTTGTAACTGCCTATAGTGTATGTGCTAGGAAGTGGTTTGTGGAATGTGTTTTTATTTGGGAAAGATTTATCTTAATGATATTATCATCCAGTAATATCGAGTCGATTGAATGAACACAAAACACATCATAATCACAATAATAGTAATAGCAACAATAATCCTCGCCTCCATAATAGGCTACACAGCATACACAAAAACTAACAACTCAAACACAGAAACAACTGAACTTAGAGTCTTCATAGCGTCCAGCCTAATTCATGTAACAGAAGATATGATAACACAATTTGAAAAAGACAACAACGCAAAAATAATCCTAAACTCTGACTCATCAAGCACGCTCTACACCCAAATCACCTCAGGATCACCCGCAGACATTTTCATGTCAGCCGACCAAAAATGGACAAACCAACTCCTCAACAACAAACCCGGACTACTAAACAACAAATACGAAAACTTTACCACAAACAGTTTGCAAATAATCTTAGCACCTGGTAACCCCGCAAACATACACTCCATTTCTGACTTAGCAAAAATAGGAGTAAAACTCGTCCTTGCTGCACCATCAGTACCTGCAGGATCATACGCAAACACTACAATATGGAAAATAGACTCCACCTGGGGTAACCCAAGTAACCCACAATATGACAACACAGGAGTTTACAAAAACTTTAACGCATCAATATACCAAAATGTAGTTTCATACGAAAACAGCGTAGAACAAGTAGTAGGCAAAGTTTCACTAGGCATCGGCACAGCAGACGCAGGCATAGTATTTGTTTCAGACGGCGTCTATGGCACCAACACAGGAGCTCAAGTTACCTTCATACAGATTCCAGCAGAAGTCAATACAAGAGGCACATACGGTATAGGTGTAGTTAATTCAACACAACATCCAGAGCTTGCACAAAAATTCATGGATTACTGGCTATCAGACATTGGAAAGGAACTGTTAGCAGAGTACGGATTTAACTCTTAAAAACGCATATTAACACTCTTACGCTTCAATCAAGTAACGGCGAAGAAAAATTTGACACCCCCACCCACCAACGTAAAACAAGAGGACATTAAAACAAAAAAACCAAAGCAGAAAACGTCAAAAATCTCGCAAATCTTAGATAAAACTACAACTGCCTTTCTAATGGTAATTGTAGTCACATACATTTCTTTTCTTACGTTACCTATAATAGCTGTTTTTTTAAAACTTGACATAGCCCAAATTAGCACTCAGCTACAAAATCAGGGAATAATACAAGCTATAGAACTTAGTCTATACACAGCTCTTATTGCCACCCTGTGCTCAATTATTTTAGCTGTTCCAACAGGCTACTTTTTAGCTACCAGAAAATTTTATGGCAAAACAGTAATAGATACCCTCATGGATCTGCCGTTGGTACTTCCTCCAGCTGTTGCAGGTATAGCTTTACTTTACACTTTTGCGCCAGGAGGACTTTTAGGGCCCATCTTTAACAGGTTTGGCATGATCATACCCGGGTACATGGGAGCTGTTATCATAGCTCAAATTTTTGTAGCATCACCCTTTTTGATAAAGTCTGTAAAGATAGGTTTTGAAAATCAGGATCAAGCTGTTTACAATAGTGCAAGAATTCTAACAGGTTCACGTATCACAGTTTTTTTCACAATTTCTTTTCCTCTTGCAATACGCGCTATTATTTCAGGTACATTAATAACTTGGGCTAGATCCATGGGAGAATTTGGCGCAACATTAATGTTTGCAGGTAACTTGCCAGGGATAACGCAGACGATGCCTTTAGCGATTTATAACATGCTATATTCCGATCCCATAGCAGGTGTAATGTTATCTATTGTTTTGATTTCCATTTCATTTGTCGTCATAGTCATCGTTAAACTTCTTGAACAAAAAAGGTATGGAGATAGAAAATGATAAAAATTGAATCTCTATCAAAATTGTTTAACGAAAAAAAAGTTGTAGAAAATCTAACTTTGGAAGTTAAAAGAAAAGAAGTTATGTCTCTTCTTGGACCTAACGGAAGTGGTAAAACAACCCTGTTAAACATGATTGCAGGTTTACTGCACCCTGACAGTGGAAACATTTACATAAACAACACTATGGTCTACGGAACAAATGGCACAAAAAAAGTTAACCTTAAACCTTCCGAACGCAAAATTGGTTATGTCTTTCAAACAATTTCACTTTTTCCCCACATGAAAATTCAAGACAACATAGCATACGGATTAAAATCACTACATATATCCCAGTCTGAAATCAAAAAGAGAACAAATACCCTGCTAGACTTTGTAGACCTCACAGAATACGCATTATTATATCCAAATCAACTCAGTGGAGGACAACAACAACGGGCTGCACTTGCCCGATCACTAGCCACAGAGCCACAAGTTATACTGCTAGATGAACCAGTATCTGCTGTGGATCCACAACTTAGAGAAACTTTTCGTTTAGACCTAAAAAAGTATCTCCAAAAATTAGAAACCACCACATTATATGTCACCCACAACTTGAACGAAGCATTTATGATGGCAGACAAAATTGCAGTTATGGGAAACAGACACATTGAACAAGTTGGCGACAGAACAGAAATATTCGACAAAACCCAGTCTACATTCGTAGCAAAATTCTTAGGGCTTAATATTTTTAAAGGAAAAGCAATCAAAGAACAAAATGGACACTTGCTAATTGACATCAACAATAACATATCAGTATTGTCCACTTCAAATCCTGAACTGATAGGAAAAAACGTTACCATAACCATAAAACCTGAAGATATAACATTCTCAAAAACACAAACAACCAACCAAAATGCAACTAACAACATCTTGGGAGTTATCACAGAAATGGTACAAACGCGCTCAACCACACAGGTTACAATAGATTTGGGCTTCCCTGTCAAAACAAGAACTACCTCTACAGAAATTAAAAACTTGGGCGTTACAGTGGGCGACAAAATTTATGTAACTTTTAACTTTTCAGAGGTAAACGTGTTTTCAGAAAAAGAATCGACCTGAAAAATTTCTTGTTGTTAATGCATTTATATAATTGAGCTGTCCTTCTTTTTGAATTGTTAATGCATTTATATAATTGAGCTGTCCTTCTTTTTGAAGGGCAGCAACCTTCAAAATCACCATCAAAAACATTATGCTGCTTACACAGAATTGGGAGCAGTTCAAAATTATGAACCCCAACCTCTCACAGTACAAAATCGACGAAGTAGAAAAGATGCTTCACTGTCGAGACCCAAAATATGGTTTTTTAACCTACAAATGCTC
>JAITCR010000036.1 GCA_031282985.1 Nitrososphaerota archaeon
ATTTTGCACATCAATCCCATGTTAAAGGTAGTGTTGTGTTGCCGAGCAAGCGTAATACGCAGCGTATTGAGCGTAAGCATTTGTCTTTACGTACCTGGTGCAGCCGGCTGGTTCGAAAAGGAATTCGCTTTTCAAAAATAGAAGTCATACATCACACTGTTATTGGTTTGATCATTAACTTTTGGTTCTTCAAAAGACAACTACCCTTTAACCTGCTTTAGGACACAACCCTTTTTTCAAATACTCTACTTCACAACATCTTTACAGTACGAACCAACCCAAAATAGTTTTGTCCCAATGCCTAAGTCATCTATAAGTTTTTATTTAAGAATATGTTTGTTTTCCGTCAGGTAAAATTAAAATGGGCGATTTCGAATCAAGCAAAAATCTAGCTGCAATCGGTTCTTTGCTAATGTTAATTCCTGGTGTAAGTATCGTTGGCGCAATCCTTGTTTTTATAGGCATGAAGGGATTATCTGAATACTACAAAGATGATAACATATTCAACGGTGTACTCAAAGGCATAATTTGTGGTGTAATCGGAAAAATTTGTGCTGTTGCTGCATGTGCTGCCGTTTGGGTCGTCGTAATTGGCGGCGCAGTACTCGGCGGCGCTTCTAGCATTCATTATTACGGCAATACTTATGCCAGTGCTACAGGCATTTTTAGCGGCATAATTTTTGGGATTATAGCTGCAATAGTTTTACTTATCGTGGCATTCGTTTTTATGCTGTTGATGGCAAAAAATCTTCGAAGAGCTTTCAATGCACTAGGTGACCGTTCAGGTGTAAACCTATTCCGCACAGCGGGAACCCTTCTTTGGATTGGCGCAATACTAACGATAATAGGCATTGGCGCATTTTTGATTCTCATTACGTACATACTCTTAATCGTTGCTTTCTTCTCACTCAAAGAAAAAGCACCCAACCAAACATGCAATTACACGCCACCACCAACCGTGTCAACCTCAAACACAAAAACGGCTAATTTCTGTCCAAACTGCGGCACCGCCGTTGCGCCTCAAGCTACCTTTTGCTCACATTGCGGAAAACAAATCTAGCAAAACAACCTACTTCTTTTTTTATTCTTAGAAACAGCCGATTTTTACAGTGAAACGCACAATCCGTCATAAAATTCCGCGCTCCAGCCTGTGTCAAAACTAATTTTTACTAACCTCAATACGCTATACACAGTGTGTGTTGTTTTATTATACACTACATATTGTGGTTTAACGAGTTAGACTTTGACTTTTGACACAGTCTGGCCCGCTTCGAGGCATTACGCCCCAAATGCGGCGATAAGCTGAAATGACTTTGACCTGCCGCGATTCTCTGCTAAAAAACACCGTTTCCGTCAAAGTCCTCTCCGCTCACGCCGCAACCAAACCGAAAGACAGGGCGGCGTAAAACGTTAAAATGTCAAAACGCCTGATTTTTCAGAACCCAAATTAGAAATCAGAACATATAATTCAAAAATTTTGCCCTATATAAAAAGGGGATATCTCATTTATAGATGTGATTAATTTTTCTGTTGAGCGTACCTTGCTTAGTGAATTGAATTATTGCATCCCCATGATTATACTCTAAGCCATACAAAACAGCTTTATCATCCCCTAAGGCATCTCTAACGAAAAGTACAAATTCTGGATTACGCAATGCTTTTTTTATAGCCTCTACTAAAGAATCCGAAACTCTTACGCTTTTTGCGACCCACTGATTTACAAATATGGCCATTTATTGCCTCATTCAAAATCTTGGATACTTCGTCCTTCCCTGTTGCTACGCTCAAAATAAGCCCAACAAGAGCTTTCTGTCCTTGCAAACTGAGTCTTCCTACTGCACTTTCAACATCTCTTTGTACATACCTTCCCCCATTATTATTACACCCACAACTCGCCTCGTTCAGTCTTTCTAAATAAACCTGCTCCAAATTTCAGAGCCTCCAGTCAAAATTAAAACCATAATTTGTTTTTTCTGCCATCAAATTTGCCATCTCGTTTTTTAAACCAATATTACGTCACTCCATTATATGTTAGACACAAGTAGATTCCATAGGCTGTTGTAATCTATATATTTTAAGCAACAACATGTAATAAAAATGAAAAATAGAGAATTACAGGAGTCCATTGATATTTTTTATTGCTCACATTTCTTTATTTAAGTCATCCAACAATTTGCGCATATCAGACGTTAGAAGTAGCGAGTATTTCCCGTTCACATATTCGCAAAGACCATTATACGTGGCTTTTAAGTTATCATAGATAATTCCAGGAGCTTCCCCTATAAGCTCTTTATACAAACTTTGATCTTCAAATATCTGCTTTACATCATTAATATCATCTGGGCAACAATGGGATTTATATTCTACATTTTTTTCCTGCGTTAATATCCGTGATGCTTTCGATTAATGATGGATAAATTTGTTTTTTAAATTGAGTTAAATCCATAGTAGACGTTAGTCTTAATTATTATCTTGACAGTTTTATTGGTGTAGCTGTGTAGTTTTTGTGTTTTTATACATCTAATTTGACCATTTGGTAGCGCATTTGTTCAGTTTAAAAATACAAAAATAATAAAGACTAACGTCTACTTAAATATGGGTTTTAAAATTTTCTCCATAAGTAATGTTTCATCTTTGAGATATTGAGATTCGAGATTCTCTGCCTCAAATCTTTGCGAATATTTCCAGTCATTGTAATTGCGTTTTATTCTTTCTAGGCAACTTATACTTTCAGTAAGGTACTTGATTTGTGCAACAGCATCACCACCATCCGATAGTAAATTATTTTCAGCCAAAATAAGAGTTGATACGAATTGAGGGCAACACGAAAGAAATACATTTTTGCAACCTACGTTTCTAAATGCGAGGTGTTGATTGTCAGATATACATATATGTGGTGAGGGCGTTTGTTGTGTGTTGCAAGCTTGTTTATGGTTATTTGCAAGAGTTGTGGATCTGAGAGAGCGGTTAAGAGTGGGATAATTCGTGGAAAACAACGTTACAAGCGCAGATCCTGTCGTTATTTTTTTGTAGAAGGGGATGAGCGGACAAGTGAACCGATTGTAGCATTAAAAGCGTTATGTGTGCTGTTTTATTCTTTGGGTAAAAGTTCGTACGGTATGTTGGGTAAAATAGTTGGTCGGGATCGTGCTCTTATTTATCGCTGGATTCGTGAAGCAGGATTAAACACAGAAGAACCCATTGCCAAGGGTGATATTAAGGAAATGGAGTTTGATGAAATGTTGCATTTTGTGGGTTCAAAAAAAAACAAGCTTGGATCCTCAAAGCTCTTGACCGTAGTACACGGAGAACTGTGGCCGGGGTGCTTGGTAACCGTAATACTGCAGCCTTCCGGAGGTTCTATCGAAAAGTCAAACACTTAAAACACTGCGTTTTTACACTGATGATTGGGATGTTTTTTTGAAAGTGTTACCGGAAGGTCGTTATGTGATTGGTAAGGCTCACACTGTTGCTATTGAACAGGATATAATAGTAATACACGTCATCATTTAGGTCGATTTACACGTCGAATCAAAGTTGTTTCTAAGAACTCTCTTATGGTGAATCCATCTCTTCGATTATGGTGCGCCCTGACAAAACCCGACATCTTCAAGCAATGGCAAACCAAAATGATGCATACCCATAAGTAAACACTCTCAAATTAACTATTCTAAAGTGGTACACTGCCAAAAAATAGTTTATTTTTGCAGATGCCTGCGAATGTAACTATGCGCTTGGAGCGCTGCAGTAATTCCTTGTCCTACAGCAGTACCAACCTGCTTAATTGGATGAGTTGTCACATCTCCTGCAGCATACACACCTGAAAGGTTTGTTTCTTGCTTTAGATTAATTTTAATGTAACCCACTTCATCAGTTTCCACGCCAGAAACTTTTGCTACAGCACTGTTAGGTGTTTCTCCGACCTGCACAAACACGGCATCAACAACAAACTCGGTTTTTACACCAGTAACATTATTTTTTAAAGCCACGGTTTTTACTTGTTTATCACCTTTAATTTCTTCAATTTCAGTGTTCCAAAGTACATCTACGTTACTTTTTGAGGTAACATCTAAGGATAGTTTGTGTTCTGCTTTGAAGGCGTTTCTTCGATGGATTATGGTAACTTGTTTTGCTATGTCAGAGAGGTAAAGTGATGTTATACATGCAGAATTACCGCCCCCTATGACTACGACGTTTTTGCCTTTAAAAAAGGGGCCATCACATATTCCACAATAACTAACGCCTCTGCCTTGGAGGGCTTTTTCACCTTTAACTTCAAGTGTTTTATGATGTGACCCAGTAGCGAGTAGTACAGTTTTAGTTAGATATGTAGTGTTATGGGTAGTTACTGTTTTTGTTTCACCATCAAGCTGTAACTTGTTTACTGTTTCAAGTTCATGTATAGTTACTCCAAGTTTTTTGCACTGGGAGATCATTTTTTCAGATAATTCGTGTCCGCTGATTTTAGTAAATCCAGGATAGTTTTCTACATTTGGAGCATCACTAATGTTTCCGCCTGCCAGTTTTTCATCGAGTATAAGTGTTTTCAATCCACTTCTTATGGCATATATACCGGCGGCTAAACCCGCGGAGCCAGCGCCAATAATAATTATGTCCCAGTTTTCCATACGTGTTAACCAGGAAAATATTGTTTAAACGTACTAAATAATTATTTGTCTATTTTCAAGCTAAAGTTTGAGCTATTGATAAACGCCATACGGTTAAATCTGAGAGTCATGATAGATCTTCAGCGTTAAAAGTTTTGCCGGATGATTCATCAAAAAGTACATTTGCCGTAGACGGTAACTCTTCATCAGCCCAAAGAATAATGGATATAGATATCCCTGAAAAAGTTTCAATTTCAACTGAGCAGTCACCATACTCAAGCTGTTTTCCACCTAATAACTCAGCAGCTTTGAGTATGGTTTGAGGAGTTTTTCCGAAAAGTTTTACAATCGGTTCAACTACACGACGATAAAATGCGTTTTCATATGCGTAACCACCAGAGAAGTCTTTAAAATTAACCATTTTACCAACTCTAACAGGTTTGTTTGTAGAAGCGTATTTTATCAGCAAATCAGCAATCTGATGATACATAGTTCCGTCCTTGACCTGTGGGGAGGCAAAGTTTTGCTGAAGAATATCTTGTAAATCGCCTGTGACCAAATTCAAATTAAACCCTAAAAAACAGAGAGAGTTTTTGGGATTGTTTGTCATCCATTTTAACTTGTCAAGAGTTTCCTGTGGCAAATTCAAATTTACCATGTTAAGTTCGCCTTATTTCATGAAAGGTTACATTTTGAAAAGGGTAGAAAAATATTTAGACATTCTCTCGCCAAACGACATATTGCAGCTTATGATGGAATTAATAATTGCCGTGGTTTATGAAAGAGGGAGCAAAAAAAGTTTGTCAGGTTATCGTAAATAATATTAGCGTTAACATATTAGGTAAGTGTGGTAATATCGTTTGGTAAATTGTGGTCTTTACGTTGGCAGATTTCAGCCTTTTCACTTAGGTCATCTTGGGGCTATAAAAGAGGTTTTAACAAAAGTTGATGAGCTTGTAATTGTTATTGGCAGTGCACAACATAGTCATAACTTGGAAAATCCCTTTACCGCTGGGGAGCGTTTGGTGATGATTCAACACTCCTTACAGGAGGCAGACATAGATTTAGATAGGGTTTGGATTGTTCCTGTTCCCGACATGCATCTGCATATGCTTTGGGTTTCAGCTGTAGAGGGTTACACGCCAAAGTTTAACAAACTCTATTCGAATGAGCCTCTAACACGTCGCTTGTTTATAGAGTCAGGCTATACAGTTGAAAACATCAGTCTTTTTGATCGGCAGACTTATTCGTCAACGTTTGTCCGTGAAAAAATGCTTAAAGGCGAAAACTGGGCAGCTCTTGTTCCAAAAAGCGTGGCGGATTTTATAGGTAGTATTGACGGTGTAAACCGGCTTAGGGATTTAACGCGTACAGACAAAATTTAATCATATCTTGTCGTAGTTTTTGAGGTTTTACAGAAAATTAGCTTATGCCTAGTAGTAGGTAGCATTTGAAGTAGTGTATAGGAGTAGGGCATCAGTGGTAATAGTGTATTTGTTGCATGCCTGTGATGAAATTGTATGTGTTTGTTTTGTGTTTAATTAGTTGGGTATTTGGATTTGGTTGATTTTGGTTAGTTAGTTAGTTAGTTAGTTAGTTAGTTAGTTAGTTAGTTAGTTAGTTAGTTAGTTAGAGTAGTGCATACAAAAGGTGTTGCTGTTGATGGTGGTTTGTATCATAAGTATAGTTTGGTTTTTCATGTTTGAATGGATATTTGTCTTGGTTTGGCATATATAAAACTGTACATTTAGCACATTTTTTCAGTTAAAAACTGATTTATTGGACATTTGTATAGAATAAATTGTAGTAACCTTATATATGTTTATGTTTATTATGTAACAAGAAATAAATGAAAATGAATGATGAAAATACACAAGGAGAATGAGCAAATGAAAAAACTCAAAGAGATAATTTGGAAAGAAAAAAGAAAAACTGTAGGAACAATACAACTAAAATTCCAAAACGTTAACACACAAAAGCATGCAATTGCCTACCAAAGACAACCGTTGAGTGTACACGCACTAATTTCATAGGAAATGGCACGTATGGACTTTGGCATTTGGCTTTTGATTGGCGCCGCGCTGGTATTTTTTATGAACGCCGGCTTTGCAATGATAGAAGCTGGATTTACCCGTGCGAAAAACGCTGCAAACATCATCATGAAGAACTTGATTGATTTTTGTCTAGGTACCATTAGTTTTACTCTGATAGGTTTCACTATCATGTGTGCCGAAGAATACCTGCTTGGCATCATTGGTGTTCCAAATTTAGGCATATTTACTAATTTTAGTAATTTTGATTTTTCTGGTTTCATATTTAACCTGGTATTTTGTGCTACAGCTGCGACAATTGTGGCGGGTGCTATGGCTGAGCGTACAAAATTCAGTGCTTACTGCATTTATAGTGTGATCATCACTGCGGTTATCTACCCTATTGAAGCAGGCTGGGTGTGGAATGCCAACGGTTGGTTAGCGCAAATGAATTATGTTGATTTTGCAGGGTCTTCAGTTGTCCATTTGGTGGGCGGCATTTCTGCGTTTATTGGCGCGGCGATACTTGGTCCGCGTATAGGTAAATACACTATTGATAAAGAGACAGGGAAAAAAATAGTTCACGCCATTCCAGGTCACTCACTGACATTGGGAGCACTTGGTTGTTTCATCCTATGGTTTGGTTGGTATGGTTTCAACGGTGCCGCCGTTGGAAACTTGCCACAGCTGGGAGCCATATTTTTGACCACGACGATGGCGCCGGCTGCTGCTACAGTGGTGACTATGTTGTTTACGTGGGTTAAAAATGGCAAGCCGGATGTGTCAATGTCTCTTAATGGTGCATTAGCGGGTTTGGTGGCTATTACAGCGGGGTGTTCATATGTAGACGCATTTGGGTCGCTTGTTATTGGTGCGGTTGCAGGTGTTCTAGTTGTTGTAGCAGTAGAGTTTATTGACTTCAAGTTGCATGTGGATGATCCTGTTGGTGCGGTGGCGGTACACGGAGTTAACGGTTTGTGGGGTATATTGGCTGTTGGTTTGTTTGCTAGGCCTATTGTAGTGGGTGAAGATGTTATTTCTGATGTGACTGGCCTGTTTTATGGAGGTGGTTTTGGTCAGTTGGGAGTTCAAGCATTGGGTGCGTTGGCCATTGCTGCATGGACTATTGTCACTATAAGTGTAACATTTTTTGTCATTAAGAAGACCCATGGTCTGCGAGTGTCTGCGGAAGATGAAATCATGGGCTTAGACTCTGCTGAACACGGCTTAACGAGCAGTTATGCTGACTTCCTACCAGTGTCCAACAACGATCTACACATGCTTGGTGGGGGATCTAAAGAAAAGATACCAGTTGCTCTGGTAACGCCAGAGGCGGAGGTTCCAGTGGTGAATACAGTGGCTAGTAAAAAGCTGACTAAAGTGACTATCATAACTAAGCAGAGTAAATTTGAGGCGTTAAAGGAAGTATTTGATCAAGTAGGCATTACAGGCATAACTGTTACCAACGTGTTAGGTTATGGTATACAACGGGGTAATCAGACGTATCGGGGTGTACCATTAGAGTCTCAACTGCTGCCTAAAATCCAAATTGACATAGTCATAAGTAAAGTGCCTCTTGACGTGTTAATTGAAACTGTAAAGAAAGTACTATATACGGGCAATATTGGTGATGGAAAGATTTTTGTCTACGATGTAGAAAACGTCATCAAAGTACGCACCGGCGAAGAAGGCTACAACGCCCTACAGGACATAGTTCTAGGAGACGAATAAACTATTGAAAACACCCCACACCGTCTGGCGTGTATAAAATACAACCCTCTCTTTTTTTAAGCAAATTATCAATAAACAAATTGAGTTGATTGTTACAAGACATCCGCTATAGGATATAGTCAGATGTTTGAAAGGAAAAATTGCAAGGTGTTAGAGAAAATGTGTTTTCAGTTTGTACTTAAATGTCAGAAACCAGCTGTTATAAGGTTTTTGGGTTTGATTATTTCTCGTAGTAGAACTGTTGCGTAACATCCTCTTAGTAGTGTGAAAGTTATAGAAACTGTCAATTCGTCAATGTTCTTAGAGGTGTTAAGGAGTTTAAAGTCTTTAACAGGTGTTAATGCTGTCCGTAAGCTTCCTCTATTACCCAGTCGGGGGTTAGCTGTAACACGGAAACTGTTCACGTCTACGTTTTCTTGTTGCAAAACGCGTTGTTCCAATTCACCCATTATGCCGTTTGAGAGTTTTTGTTTAAATCCAACAATAGGTAAAGCAAGACGCATTCTACAGGTTTTTAACGCTTCATTTGCATTAGTTTGGTTTTGTGCAGTTACTATTTGAGGCATGTTTACCATAGGCAATCCAGTGCGTTCAACCCCAACTACGAAGTCACCAATCTCAGCTCTGTTTAGAGGCAAGTCTGCTTTAATACGTTCACTTAAGAAACGGTTAAACAGATACGATTGATAAGCCTGTACGAATAGAACTTGTAATTTTAAGGGTAAAGCATTAAACGCTTTAATATATTCACCGGGTTTTTCGTTCAGATAATTAAGCATTAAACGTTCATATCGCAATTGTTTCGGGTAATGCTCTAATGCCATTTTGAAATCGCTGGTTTGCTGGAGTTCTGCACGAGCTCGTCTTGATTCTTCATGCTCATCTGAACTGGGTTTTGCAAGAAAAAGCATAACGGCTTCTTCAAAATTACCCTCAAGAATTGCCTTACCAACATAATGAGTTATAGGACGTGTGGTACCGAAACGTTGGTGCCCATAGTAGTTAGGAATACCACCTATTTCTGTAATTTTGTCTATAACTTGATTAATTTGCGTATTAACTATGTCTGGGTCTTGTGTTATATTGGTAATGTTTATTTTGAAATTATTTCCTAGAAGATAGAAAACTGACAGGGGGTAACGTAGATAGCCTACTGGACGAATTTGAACCCCTTTTACATTTACTTTAACTGTATCTTCCATTGTCAGGTTTTCAATTGTGACATATTGTGCAGTAACTGCTTTTGCATCTTTTATCCCAGCAATTTGAATACTGTTTTGCCCTATGCCAAATTGGTTAGCAACATTTTTTGTTACTATAAAAGTGTCCCAATTCTGTTTAGCTAAAACACACAGTAAATGTCGTTGCTGTTCTAATGATGACCCTAACGCTTGTGGTTCTTTTTCTGGTGGAGCTACCTGAGCTTTTGAACCATCTGCTAAAATTTCTTCAACTTGAAAATCTTTTGCTGTACCACGAATTCTTCCACCTATACCACTAGTTTGGGTTGCATACGCCTCTATACCAAGTAAACGATCAATTTCTGGTGCAATCTGCAAATAGGGTTCACCTATAAGAGTTTAAGTTTACCTGTTAGGCGGTCAATTATAGTAGCAGGTGCTGGACCGATACCAAGGCAGGTTACTGAACCCTCTGGAATTTCAGTTAACCCCCTATCTACAATTAGAGCGTGTGGAAGCCCAAGGTCATCTGCAGTTTCTTCTAGTTCACTGAGTTCTTTTTCACTTGGAACTTTTAGGGCGACCTTTTTTTGTCCTTCATATAACCAAGATTCCCACCATTTTTTGTGACGTGTATATGCTTCTTGGGCTGCTGAGACAGCTGCGTGTCCTGCTTGTGCTGCAATTTTGCCTTTGCTCATCTGTAAATCGCTACGGAAAACTATGACTTGTTTATACTCAAATTCACCCATGCTGTTTCGCCTTTGGCTAAAGTGTGTACTTCAATGTTTTAAGGGTTTGCAAATAAATAAAGTAACCCAAAGTATCCAAGTGCTACAAGCATTGCTGGTTTAGTTGCAACATGCATCATCATTTTGCCCTGATAGTCAATATCTTCCACATCACTTAGAGCTTTATCTACGTTAAAACGGTTGCAGAAACGTAAAACGGAATCCCAGCGTTCATCTGAAAGGGAGTTCAAAAATTGTCTAAGACGCAGCATAAATGATACATCAAAATTTAGAGTATCATCACAGCGTTTCTGATATGCGCTAAGGGTCTTAGCTGAAACATCACCTAAGTCAAGAGCTAATTTAACAACATTAGCAGCTATTTCTCCGCAGGTCAAACCAAAGATAACACCGCCTCCTGTTGTGGGTTTAACTTGCGAGGCAACATCACCTACTGCCATAAACCCATTACTATACGCCTTGCTTATTGGTCCTGCCAGAGGAATTGCGTGGTAGTTTGTTTTAATTATTTTTGCCCCTTTAACTTGTTTTTTAGCTATAGGATGTTTTGTTATGAGGTTTTTTAGATAGTTCTGGGGGTTACCGTGATTTGTTGCCAAGCCAAGTTTTGCTGTTCCGTCTGGACGAGGGATGAGCCACCCGTAGAAGCCAGGTGCACTGCTGCCCATGTATACTTCAACTGTGTGGGGTTCAACATCATGGACTTGGTTGATTTCTGTTTCAACAGCATAAACTAGTCCTTTTCTGTCAAATCCCATAAGTTTGGCTTGATGGAGAAATCTTGAACTTATACCTTCGGTGTCTATGGTTATTTTTGAGGGAACTATTGTGTTGTCTTGGAGGTTTACGCCTTTAATGTAGTTGTTTTCAATGTGTAGTGACTGGACACGAGTGTTCAAGTGGAATGTTGCTCCTGCTTGTTTTGCTTGGTTTGCTATATGTTGGTCAAATTTTGTTCGGTTTAAGGAGCAGGTTACGGATTTTTTGAGTTGGATTGAGAATTTTGTTCCTGAAGGTGAGTAAAAGTTGGCGGCGTTAAATGTGTTTTCTATTATTTCTTTAGGGAGTGGGTAGTAGCCGAGTTTTTTTAGGCTGTGTATGCTTATGTGTCCTGCACAGTGTGTAGGTATGCCTATTTCTGGGTGTTCTTCGTAGATGTCTGTTTTTATGCCTAGCATTGCTAAGCGTAGGGCTGTGTAAGAACCTGCAGGTCCTGCGCCTATGATAACTGTGTTTGTTTGTTGTTTTTCTTGTCGCATCATCACATTGATGTCTTTTGTTTATTAAAAAGGAATCGAAATAGAGAGTTGTTAATTGTTGTTTGGCATGAACAGTTTTGTTGCTGCTTCAAGGGTTTTTTCTTCGTTGTTTGATGCGGCGAGTTGGATGTTTTCGATTACGGGTTGAAAGAGTTTGCCTACGAGTTTACTTGTTAGGTCGCTTACGATTTCCTTCTGGTTTTCGTCTAGTGCGCCTATCTTTTTTAGGGCTTCGGCGAGTTCTTTTTGTCGGTTTTTTTCGACTCGTGAGAGTAAATCAAAGACAACCTCGTTGATGTCTTCCAAATGTTTGTGTCCTCCTCTTGTTTAGGGAGTAATGAGAGTTTTTGTTAGGTATGTCATGTCTGATTGGGGTTGTACTATGTATTCGGTAAAATTCCATGTTTCTTCTACTTTTTGTGATAGATTTTGCAGTATAGTTGCTAGTTTTTGTCCGTTGTCTGTTAGGCTGTATGTTAAGGGGATTTTTTTTGTGAATACCAGTTTTTTGCCTTTTAGGTGTCTTATGTGTGCATATGTTCTGCGCTGTGAGAGGCTAACAAGTTTTGCCAGTTTGTCAGCAGCTATGCCTTCATATGGGATTGCTTGGTAGACGTTCATTTCTGCGTCTGTTAATTTTTCAAGTGTTGGATCGCGTTTTGATTTGTGGAAGAAGATATAGTTTCGGTTTGTTGGAATGTTAATTAAGCCTGTTGTGGTTAAACGTTTAATTGTTCGAGAAGTGATTGTTGAAGAGAGGATTTGTTTTATTTCTTCGCAGGTTTTGGGTCCTAAAAGAAGCATTTGTATAAGGGTCTCCTCGTGGCATTCAGATTGTGGGGGTATTTTTTGGATAAATTTATCAAAATTGTCAAGATTATCATAAATGCAAGTGCCAAATAATGTGGCGTTGTATTTACCGGTTAATTCAGTTATTAAACCCATGGTTATTAACGGTTGAATGTGTTCTTCGCTTATTGTGTGTTGGCTTTGTTTGATGTTAATATTTTTAAGTTCTTGCTGAATCTTGGCAAGTGTGCATCCGCTGTTGATGATTATTTGGAAAATGTGTAGTCGCGTCTGGTTTTTTAGAACATTGAAAAAATCTGTTGTATAATTTGGGTTGTTTATGATGTTTCGAAGATTTCTTAACTCATTTTTTAGCCTGTATAGTCGACATTGACTAATGCATTGAACAGGGGTAATTGGTGTACAATGCTTGCACATGTCCTCAAGATTTTTAAGATTTCCAAATGCACCTTGGTTGTCTTGGGGTTTTGTGAATAATAAACTAGTAACCATTCCGATACCTCCAGTTGTTTGTTAAATTTTTAGCAACTCTAAGAGACACATTTTGTGCTATGCTAAAACATGTTGAGAGAGAAACTGAGACAGAAATCAAGACACACATATTTCTCATCAAACATCACCAAAAATATCAGCCAAGAACATGGGTAAAAAGCATTTTCGTAAAGAAAAATTGACCACGTTTAGTCAAGGTTTCTTTACTAACTATAATCCATAAAAAAGACATCTGTTAACAGGCAGAAACTGTTTGTAGATAAAAATTCAGCATTTTTTACAAACAGTCGATTGAAAAAGCTGAAAAATAAGTTGAGGTTTACCAGCTTGGAAATTGAAACAACACGAAGAACTTTAAACTAACTGCAAAACAGTTCACAAAAACAAATGAAACAATGAACCGTGACTTCAAAGGATAATCAATGTTAATTTGTTATAGCAGAGTTATACGGGGTTGAAGATTTTGGAAGCTTTACTTAGAGTTATTTCAACGGGGTAAATTTGTAATACGCCACCGTTTTTGATTGTGATGTTTTTAAGTTCGGGATAACCTCGTTTTTCTTTCATAAGTAGGTGGTATTTGGTTTTCAAACCACCACCATAACCACCCAAAGAAAGATTTGCTTTGACCACACGATGACAAGGGATCAGAGGAGCAAAGATGTTGCCTGCCATGATATTTCCAACTGCTCGTGAACCACCACCAACGGCTTTAGCGACTGCGCCATAAGTGGAAACATAACCTATGGGAATTTGCATAACCGCTTTGAGAACCGTAGTTGTGTATTTTGGCAGTTTATCTGTTGCAAGATCAAAGGTAGAGATAATTTTTTTTCCGTCAAGAATATTTGTCATTAATATGAAAGTATCTTGTGCATATGCTGAGGGCGAAGGCAGAATCTGAAATGGCACGTTAAATGGTAATTTGTTGAGTATATTGTTTAGTGCTTTTTGTTCTGTAGTAGCAAAAGATGTGGCGATGATTTGTTTGGTACAGGCTATAGCGAGCCATGTATCGTTAGCAGTTTGGGTGTAGATTTGAATCATTGTCAATCCTACCTAAATGTCTGATATGGAAAAGGTTTTCTGAAGTTTAACCATTTTGTTTTAGTCCGTTTGAATATACCAGAGTTTATCTATAAGTAAAGAATGAATAATGTCCGTTGGTGTTGTTAAATACAAACGAGATAAAAACTGTTATATTTGGCTTATCTTAACAGTTTTCAAGCTTAGACACTTTGCGGTCGTAGTCTAGCTTGGTAGGACATCAGCTTCCCAAGCTGAATACTCGGGTTCAAATCCCGGCGACCGCACCACATCTCTGTATATGATGCGCTTCCTCAAGTTTCGGTTTTAAAAGCCCCAAAAAACAAAATAAACATGATAACAACTCCTGAGCTTCCAGTCCATGACCGTCAACAACGCCTCAACCGATCACGCTACAACATAAAACAACGCCCCAACGGAGAAAAAAGCCTACAATTTCTAGACCACCTAAGTGCCCTTGGACACACAACTGCAGTTATAGAACGCCCAGAAGTATCATATGCTGTACACACGATCGTTGGAGTGTAACCAAAGGAAAAGTTCCAGATAGAAAACTAATTGTAGCATCGCCATTGCTATTAGTTGTCACGGAACCTTTTTGCACACCACCACTTCCGCCATTACTACTGGGTGTTTGCCATATGGGTACTAATCCTGCGCCTTGGCTTGTTAAAACTTGTCCTGATGTACCAGCTACCCCTGTAACATCAAGCAATGCTGAATTGATCTTTACACCTGCAGTTGCATCAGTTGCTTTTTGTATCATATTAGACGTAGTCTTAATTATTATCTTGACAGTTTTATTGGTGTAGCTGTGTAGTTTTTGTGTTTTTATACATCTAATTTGACCATTTGGTAGCGCATTTGTTCAGTTTAAGAATACAAAAATAATAAAGACTAACGTCTATTTACATACGCATTTTTTGTAGTTTTTCCCATAGTTCCGTAGCACTTCCAAGATCCAATCCAATTGGCTGAGGACTTGGTATTACAGTTGTAAACGTTTATAAGTTGGTGTGTGTCAATGTTACGATGCGCCTGTTGCTGTGGCTGTTGACGTTTGATGATGTTGAATTGTGAATTAGAGCCTGCATTTAACGAATTAATAACGCATATTGAGGATATTTTTACAAGCGAACTGGGTTGTCAATCTGTAAAGAAACACTCAACAGACCTTAACAGCCCTGTAGAACGCAAAAATGGATCACAACTCCCAGAAGCAATAGACGAAACCACACCCTATGCCTTGCAACAATTCCTACACCAAGGCCGATACAGCACCAACCACTTACGCAAACATTTACAAGTTTATACAAATGAAAAAATAGGCAACCCCGACGAAATATTAGTAGCAGATGAAACGAGTTTTCTTAAACAGGGTAAACGACCCTACGGAGTTAAACGTCAATATAGTGAAACTGCTGACCGTATTGAGAACTGTCAAATCGAAGTATTTTTAACATACGCAAACTAAAAAGGACACACACCCATAGACAGACAACCATACATTCCAAAAGACTGGCTTAACGACCCTGCTCGGCGTAAGAAAGCCTGTATTCCCGACACAGCAACGTTTCAAACT
Source organism: Nitrososphaerota archaeon (assembly GCA_031282985.1). Taxonomy (GTDB): domain Archaea; phylum Thermoproteota; class Bathyarchaeia; order Bathyarchaeales; family Bathycorpusculaceae; genus Bathycorpusculum. The sequence continues at coordinate 15,492 of JAITCR010000036.1, forward strand.
AAACCAGAGATGACTCTTGAAATGATAAAACAAGCCACTGCTGCCGGGTGTCTTATCGATGGGTTACAGGAGATTGCGTATATGGAGATTATCGAACCATACGCATATGGCTTGAAGAGCAACATAAATGCTATGTGTTTTGTGTTTCAGGTAAAAAATATCTTTGGGATGGCTAGCGAGAGGTGTCGGTGAGCTGTATTCTTAGAATCTGTGTTCAATAAATTAACAATTGCGTTACAAACTCCACAAGACCCATAAAATACGATACAATATCGTATGGATGATGGAAATGGATACCCAACAGATTTAACGGATGCTC
>JAITCR010000127.1 GCA_031282985.1 Nitrososphaerota archaeon
CCACCAATAATAAACAGTGCCACGTGACGGATTAGTTTCGTCTTCGATAGGTTGATTTGGTATTGACGGGTTCACAGGTAGTTCCATAATTTCAGTACCGTTTATTACCAAAACACGTATACATACTCCACAGTTTCTGATGAACTTCTTAGAGATGTATTGTAAACAGGTTTTTATTTTGCACGCAAACAATGTCGGTTATTGTGCTGCAAACACTTTCTACCATCATTGAAAAAACGCAATAATAGTTAACTAAAAGTTGCACTGCTATAGTGATAATCATGAACAATTTTGTTCCCTTCGTGCTGATTTTCTTTTTCATAACTGGATTATTTGTAGTGGCATTTAATTCTGTTTCAGCAGCAGAATTATTTGAGGATTCTTGGAATACAAAAGCGCCGATGAGTCATTCACGATCTGATTTTGGAGTTGTTACAGTAAATGGAAAAATTTGCGCCATTGGTGGTTACACGAGTTATTCTGACGGGATAGGTGGTCTTAATGAGTGTTATGATCCTGTGACTGATACGTGGGCTACTTTGGAGCCTATGTCTACTCCAAGAGCAGGTTTTGCTATTGCTGAGTATAAATGTAAAATTTATTGTATAGGTGGTGAAAACCTTGTTAATGTTGTTGAAGCTTATAATGTAGTTACCAATAGTTGGAGCACCCAAGCTCCGGTACCATCTAACACGTCTAATGCATTTCGTCTACATGCAAGTGTTTTAAATGGCAAAATTTTTGTAATAAACAAAGGCGATTTGTGTGTCTACATGTATGACCCAGTTGCTGATTTCTGGACTGAAAAAAATCGTGTACTTGCAGCACATCTATCGTGGGGGCATAGTATTGTTTTAACTGTTGTAGATGGCAAGATGATTGTTATTGGGGAATTCTACAGTGGACCCTCTTATCCTTATGAGCAGAAAGTTTTGATTTATGATCCAAAAACTGATACGTGGAATGAAGCAAATTCAACCGTAATAGATACATTACATAACTTTGCTGGAGCGGCTACAACTGGTCGTTATGCCCCCAAAAGAGTCTATATTTTAGGTGAAACAGGTAACTATGCCTATGATCCCGCTAACAATGATCGGACGACTATAGTCGCTTTGCCTACAGATAGAGAAGGCTTTGGTATCGCAGTTATTGATGATGTTTTATACATAATTGGGGGATACACTATATCGTGGGGGCACAGCCAGTTTGGTTCAGTAGGCTTTGCAACACTTAGCGCTTTAAATGAACAGTATGTACCAATTGGTTATCATGCTCTAAATGGTATTTTTGAGCTTTCGAGTATTTATGTTGTAGTTGTATTGGTTCTAACTGTTGGAATTGTTGGTAGTTTATTTTTCCACTTAAAAAAAGAGAGAGAAAAGTTGAGAGCACATGAATAAAAACATTATACTCTTGTTGTTTTTCTTTTTCATAAACTGCTTATTTGTTACTGCGTTTAATTCTGTTTCAGCCTCAGAGTTAGTTGAGAACTCTTGGACCACAAAAACTCCCATGAGTCAAGCTCGGTCTGGTTTGGGGGTTGTTGCTGTTGACGGGCAAATTTATGCTATTGGAGGGTTTGGTGTGAACGGTTATACTGGTATCAACGAACGATACGATACTAAAATTGACGCGTGGATTACGCTGAAACCTATGTCCACACCAAGAGGCTATTTTGCTATAGTCACACATCAAAGCAAAATTTACTGTATAGGGGGCATAGATAAAAATGGAGCATCCGAATCAAATGAAGTATATGATACTGTTGCAAACAAATGGAGCACTAAAAAATCTATACCGTATAACGGTGGACCGTATATATCTGCAAATGTTGTAAATGAGAAAATTTTTGTCATATCAGGTAGCACTTTGTTTATGTATGATCCAAATAGTGATTCATGGTCTGAAAAAGCCCATGTACCTGACGCCAATTATGGACCATATGAAGGAGACAATATCGCAGTTACGGTGTACAATAAAATCTTAGCATTTTTCAATTATTTTAAAAACCCCTCTTCGCCGTTAAAGCAAAAAGTTATGATTTACGACACAGAAACTGACGTGTGGCGTGAAAAAAACGTCCCTCCATATACATTTCCGCCCTCTGGCGGTGATGCTGTGGCGACAACTGGTAATTATGCTCTCCAAAGAGTTTACATCTTACAGTATACGAGTAACTATGTTTATGACCCTGTAAGCGATACTTGGTCAACTGCTAAGAATCTACCTACAGAGCGAAGAGGTTTTGGAGCGGCAGTTATTAATGATGTTTTATACATAATTGGAGGATACATTCCTCATCATTTCACTTCGCATTCAGATTATACAGAGCCACTTGCAATAGTTGAGCAATATGTACCAATCGGTTACAGCCCCGTTCCTCTTAATCCTGAGCCTTCTGATTCACTGGTTACCTCTAAACCAGAGCCGTCTACATCTTTGCTAACATATTTTCGTGTGGCAATATTGGCTATAATAATAATTGGAGCCATTGTAACAACCTTATTTTTCTATTCAAAGAAAAAAATGGATTTGCGAAAGGAATTAGGTGTTTATGGTGGCATCACCATGAATCATGGAGTTCGAATCCAACATACCCTGTAATTATGCAGGGAGTTTATCCGTTACCTAATGCACACATAACAAGAAATATAGCAACTCAACTTTTTATTATTTATGTCCGCAGTGTTTGGTCCAAGATGCGATTAGGTCCTGTGAAATATTTGATAGTACAGAGTGTATGGCAGTGACCAAAGTATCCGCAATTCGAGCTTTTAACTTCCTTAAACCAGACTTAAGATAAGCCCACAACAACTCTATAGGATTAAAATCAGGCAAATAAGACAGCAAACAAATCACTTTAACACCACACTCTTCAAGCACCATAACAACCAATTTTGACTTATGAACCGCACTATTATCCCAAACAACTACATCACCCTCTCCAAGACACGGCACAAGACATTTCCTCACATACTCCACAAGCAAAACACCATTTAACGTACCTTCAAACACCAAAGGCACCTGTTCTACATTAAGACAAATAGTTGACAAAATAGACTGACGCTTAAAACACACATCCGCCAAACCTTCCTTAACTCTTTGATTAAATTTTGCCAACCATAAAGACGCGCATAGGCAAGATTTAGAGAACTCTCATCTAAGAAAACAAGTTTTTTCAAATCCAACTCTGACATTGTGGTTTGCCAGTTTTTCCATTTGATGCGCTTCTCCACTACGCCTTGACGTTATTGGCCTTTTGGCTGAAAAGTCTTTTTTCATATGTCAGCCCCTCTTTTTTTAGGCGTTTGGAGAGTGCAGCTGCACTAATTAATAGGGAGAATTTGTCAATTAGTCCGTTTAGGGTAATGTCGGGTTGTTTCTCTATTTTTGAGAGAATTCTTTCCATGATCTCGGAGGCGATTTTTGGTTTTCTTCCACTGTTTTTAGGTTTGGGTGTCACATTTCCAGTGGTTAGAAATTGTTGCCATACCCTGCTAACTGTTTGTCTGTGAATCATTAGCCACTGTGCGATTTCATGTCCTGATTTGCCTGCCTGTTTATGTTTAACAATTGTCTCTCGATCACGTATCGATAAAGGCTCCA
>JAITCR010000012.1 GCA_031282985.1 Nitrososphaerota archaeon
GTTTTCATTGTGGGATTGTTAAATTTTATTGATTTTTCAAGAAAAATTTGTAGAAACTATTGACTTTTTGTTTTGAATCTGGTAAAATGAAGGTGAGAGTTGGAGTTCAAAAAGTACACCTTTTGGAAATAATTCTATGAGTTTTTCCCTTGTTTCATGCGGTGTTCAGCTAGTCGGCGGTAAAAAGTTGTTTGTTTCATATTGCACCTTTTGAGAAGGTCTTTTCGGCTCAACTGTTTACGTTCCCATTGCGCCACAAGCTCCAAAAAATTATCGGGAGCGGCTTTAATGGGTCTGCCGAACTTAACGCCCCTCAACTTGGCGGCGGTGATACCCTCGGCTTGACGCTGCCGAATGTTGTCACGCTCGTTATGTGCCGCAAAAGACAAAACCGACAAAACAAGGTCGGCAATAAACGTACCCATCAAATCTTTGTGTAAGCGGGTATCAAGCAAAGGAAGGTCAATAACAGCAACATCAACACCCTTTTCCTTTGTCAGTATGCGCCACTGGTTTTGAATGTCGGCATAATTGCGTCCAAGGCGGTCTATACTTTTAATATAAAGCAAATCACCGCTTTTCAGATGTTCAATAAGGCTCTTGTAGACAGGGCGGTCAAAATCCTTACCCGACTGCCTATCAACAAAAATATTTTCATCAGGCATTTTTATCTCCTTCATTGCTAAAATCTGCCTATCCGCACATTGGTCTAACGATGAAATCCGACAATAACCATAAATCACTACATTATCGCTCCTTTTTATTTCTACGATAACATGAATTAGTAAAGCGACAATGGCTTTCGGACAAGGGCAAACGGTAAAAGAGTTTTTATAGTTGCAACCGACCGTACCCAGCGGTTGTCAGGTTAAATTCTGCAATTTTGAAACTGACTTTTAGGCGGTTTGCAGGTAAAACAATGATATGCTGTTGTTATCCGTACAAAATATATCACAAAAAAAGAAAATGTTGAAGTTATTTTTTCCATAGTACTACCGTGGATGCCACTACTACAGCTACAATTACCGCCAACACCACTAAAATGAGCACATCTGAACCATCTGACTGTAAAGTAGGAGACGTTACTTCACCAATGGATTCACCTCCATAGCTTAATTCATTACAGAAAGCAATTTCGCCAGTGTCAGCCCATATTCCATAGCGAAGTCCATTAACAAGAGAGTCTGCCTTATCAAAATACAGCTCAATATCCCAAAGAGGAAACACCGTCAAATCCTCCCCTCTCGGATACGTAAAAAAGTTCACGCTAAGTTCATCACCCAAGTTAAACGGTATCTCAACCCATTCACCTCGCCAAACTAATAAAGTATGGGCATTAGCAGCTTTTTTAGCAATATCAATAGCTTCTTCTTGAGATATATTGACAGAAGAACTGCCCAATTTGAAGAGTCCCCACTTATCCGACAGAGATTTAAACACGCCATCTTCAAAATATACAGTGAGATTATTTGGTTGAACATCAATGCCGTCTATTGTATATATCCACTCAAAAATTTCATAAGTTGTCCCCTGCGGAGTTTTCATTGTTGATGTTACAAGTTTCACATCACCAAATGTTGCAGTCGCATTTGTTGAATCAACTTTATTTAAAACTGCCTGCATGTTTTTGATGTATACTGCCTGTGAATAGGTTAAGTATCGATCAAGAATATCTTTAACAGAATCAATAGGTTTAGTGGCTTGTGGTTCGGCATAAATTGGTGAACCCTTTGTTGGCAGGATATTGCAAATATCAAATTTGTTATCTATGAAAGTGAATGTTATATGTAGCAAACTCTCGTTTTTCCAGTATAGGTCGTAGATTATTGATTCAAATGATAGCCCCTTTAAATGTGGTGGAAAAGATTCATCATGTTGAACTAGTTTAACAGTGTATAGTGACATGTCTAGTTGAGCTACATCGGTTAAAAAGGTCAATGCTTTGTCTTGATTACTTGTTTCTATGGCGCATGTTGTTGGTATTTGCACAAACAAAATCATCATTATTGCAAAAAAAGCTATGACAGTAAAGGGAGCTTTTAAAATATATTTTCATCACATGTTCACTCCTGAATTGTTAGGGCAAAGTCCTATAGCTATTGCCATAAACTTTCATCCATCCCGGCTGCCTACCATATGTGGGACCACTATGCCACCAAAATCCGATGTGGAGAGCTGTCGAATCATATGCGCTTACTCCGAAAGTTAATTGTGATGCGTAATCTAAGGCATCATGAACTGTTTTATGCAGAGCAGTTAGACCATAATAGAAACATTTGACAAAGTCACCGTATGTATAGCTGTTGTACCTTGTATTGTCCGAGAGTGGCGGTGATACGTTTTCAAAGCCTATCCAACAATAAGCAGTTCCGTCATTATTGTAGTAGCCATTACTGTTTAAATTATTGCGCTGCGTCCACGCATATGGCATCCCTGCAGCATTACCGGACGGATTGGTATAACCTCTTGTGTTTCCTTGAAAACATGCCCAGATTACCTCAAAATAGTGTGTCCCTGCCGTTGTTTTGGTAAAAATACTTGAATCCTGAATGTCATCATTCCAAGCACCAGAAGTGGTGGAATAAACATGGTACCTGTTTGCACCATTTATATATTGCTCAAATCCGTGACCAGTGTAGAAAACTATAGACGCATCATAATTATTATTGCAAGAACTCGTCAGACTTTCTACATTGCTCTTTGTAGTAGTGCCGCCATAACTTTTGTAGTTCCAAGTGTAGCTCATATACGTAGTCATTTGGGTCATAATATAAGTGCAAACATTGTTAGCTACTGAAATTTCCGCATTCGGTTGATCATAATCTGAACCCCAAATCATACTAGATTTAGATGCTGATGCTGCAGGCATTATTAATATAGCAAGGAGAACAGCAATTAAGGTAGGAATCAACAGTTTTACTTTCATATCTTATAGCTCCTTTTTATAAAATAAACTAAATTTGTACTTAGTTGTTTTTCAGCATAATAATCACTATAATGGTTCAAACAGGATAGTTAATAAAACTTTGGTTTACTCCCGTTTTTGTAACCCTTTTGTGCTTACACGTCCGAAAAAATCGGTTTACTTGTGTGGAACAAACTTCTTAAAACGAACACTGTAAAAGGCGAGAATTTTTATCCCTTTATACTGACAATAAAACGTATTGGGTAATATTTTTTATCCACAAAAATATTGTAGCAAAGATATAAAAGCCATAAAAGAACAATAATAACATGTGGAAAGTGTTATTTTATGAAACGCGTTTGTGCTTATTGTCGGGTTTCAACCGAAGCGGACGACCAGCTTAACAGTTTAGAGAATCAAAAACGGTATTTTGAGGAGTATATTAGCCGTAATCTCGAATGGCAGTTTTGCGG
>JAITCR010000001.1 GCA_031282985.1 Nitrososphaerota archaeon
TAGTTGCAGTTTATTCTGATGATAATTATGCCTATCACGAGATTGTACCGGGAAATATTTTGCATGCGGGTAGGAGAAATACGCGGCGAATTGAGGTGAGCATTTGATTTTTTGTACAAGGCTTAAGCGTTTGGCTCGTAGGACTATTTGTTATTCTAAATCGTTGGAGATGCACAAAATCATGTTTGGCCTGCTCATAAATATGTTAGAATTTGGTCGTCAACCATTTTGATACATGACCCAGAAGTTAAAGTAGTCATAACAACACCTGAAGAGAAACATAAAATAGGTTTTGACAAAATTTTAACGTTCACGTATGAAGATGAACTAGACAGTTTAATAAGTCAAATTACAGTTAGTTTGCAAGGAAAAGAACGATGGTAAAATAGTTATTGGTGTTGACCTGGGGAAGTAACTGGATTAGTAGTAATAGCTGACGGCAAAGTAGTAGATGAGGCGAATTGTTTAAGCATACGAGAGACAAATAATAAAATAAAAAATATACTAAAAAACGTTAACTCATCAACTACAAAAGTTAGAGTCAAAATTGGAAATGGAGTACCAGCTTACAAGGAGCTAATTGAATCGTTGGATAAAACATTGCCACCTAAAATTGTGTTTGAAGTAGTTAGCGAAGCTGGAACAAATTTGCCGTTAAGTAAACGCAGCCGAAGCTTAAGGCATATAATTTCGGCTATGAGAATATCAACAAGAAAAGGCTGCATTTATCAAAGAAAAGAGGAAAGAAAAGGAAATGAAGAAATCAGTTGAAGCAGGTAAAACTTTGCTAGTAAATGGTCCATCGTCTGTGAGAGTTCTTTCGGGCAAAGTAGAAGTTTTTGGTAATGTCATAAAGGAAAGTCAGCAGGTTGTTGTGCGTGAAGGGAAAAGACAGCCGTTTCATGTTTTGGAAAATGCAGAGTTTCACGTTTCACTTGGGGCAAATGCGGCGGTACAAGAAGAGGAAGCGTCCACTATTCCAGTGTCATGGAGTGAGGCACTTCAAGCAGTTAAAGCTATACAGAATAAACCAGTCGTTGTCATGGTTATGGGAAAAGCGGATTTGGGAAAAAGCAGTTTTAGCACTTACATCGTTAATAATCTTGTCAATGGAAAAACAAAGGTGGCAATTCTGGACGGCGATTTAGACCAGTCTGATATTGGTCCACCATGCACTATTGCATATGATTATACCATTAAGAGAGTTACTGAGCTTTGTGAGTTAGGGATGTCTAATGCGTTTTTTGTTGGGGTTACTTCACCAGTTCAGGCGGTAGCTAGAACAGTTGAAGGTTTAGCTACGGTGCATGGTGAGATTATGCAGAAAAGTGGAGTAGACTATGTTATAGTTAATACTGATGGTTGGATAGAAGGTGAAAACGCAGTTAATTACAAGTTACAGCTTGTTAATCAGCTTAAACCTGATTTGGTGGTTGGTATTCAAATGCAAGAAGAGCTTATGCCATTGTTTTCTGGCATAAGCACAGTTTCTACATGTTGTGTTGAATCGTCAAAGGGTGTTAGTGGGCGTAGTCCTGAAAAGCGTGCAAAAATGCGGGAGTTGAGTTATGCGAAATATCTAAAAGATGCTAAGGTGCGTTCATTGTTTGCCAGTTATATGGAGATTCAGGAGAAAAAGGTGTTGCCAAAGGAGCCGGGTAGAGAAAAAGGTATTCTGGTTGGTTTGCGAAATGCGAAAAAACAGTTCCTTGGAATTGGTATTATGCTTGAATATAACCGTACGCGGCAGATAATGAAGGTGTTAACGTCAGTTAGTGTCAAACCGACTAGTATTACGATTGGCAGAATTAGGCTAGATCCTGAACTTAGAGAGATGCCTCTTTAAGGTTGAAAAATGTGTGTATTTCTTTTGCTAAGACACCGTCTTGGTCAGGTAACATTTTCATGCCGGTATTTACCCAAGAGGGTAAAAAGTTTCGACAGTAACCTGTTGCGTAGCGTGAGTCTAGAAATATAATTGCGCCTCGGTCAGCAAGTGTGCGTACTGGTCGGCCTGCAGCTTGGGAAGCTTTTTTCATAGCAGGTAATACATAGCCGTATTCTCGTCCAAAGCGAGAAAAACATTTTTCGTAATAGTCAATCTGTGCTTTTACGCGAGGTGTTGGCTCAGCGTAGGGTACACCGACAACTATAACAGAGTTCATTTGGTCACCTGGAAAGTCAACCCCTTCAGAAGTTCTACCGCCTAAAACGCCTAGAAAAACGGCGCCTGCTTTGTTTCCGCATGCTTTGAAGTCGGATACGAGTTTCTCGTTTTGTTTAGATGTCATACCTCTTTCTTCTTTGTAGAGTGGTCTATCTAGTGCTAAAGCTAAGCCTTCATTAAGTAGTGAGTTCATAACATCAAAGGAGGCAACGAAGATTCCGGTGTTTTTAGGAGTGTTTTCTACTACTTCGACTATACGTTTGATTATGGTTTTGTACATTGTTGATGTTCGTTTTTCCATAGCTGTGGTGACGCCGTGGCAGACGACTGAGAAGATGTGTTCTTTTGGGAATGGTGATGGTGCTATGAATTGTGTAGAGTTTTTGGGTAGTTTTGTTATTTTTAGGTATGCATCGAGGGGTTGTAGGGTACCGGACATGATGACGTTAGCATATGTTGCAGAGAATACGGGTTCAGTGATTTTTGATGGGTCTAAAGCAACGATTTCTAGTTTGGCGGTTTTTTGATTTTTTTCGGTGTAATAACGGCACATAACGTTAATGTATGAGCTGTCATCGCATGTTTCGAGCCAGTGTAGGAGAAAATCAGACATTGAATTTACATAGCTGCGCGGGTTTTTTCCTTCTGCGAGCATACTTCGTCTGATTCCTGCGCCAATTTCATGTACATGTTCAAAGAAGCTACGTGGGTTAGAAATGTTGCATTTTTGAATTATGTCTATTATTCTGTTTGGGTCTATTACTTCTTCGCGGTTAACGTTTTCTGCTAGTTTTTCTATTTCTTCGCGAAAGAGATGAGCAAACTGTTCAATGTCTTTGTTACCATAATGGTTAGCTTCCAGTTCTGCTTGGCGCAGAACGAAAAGTGAGAGATTACTACTAGAAATGTCAACGGCTGTTTCAGGCAGGTTATGTGCTTCGTCAACTACGAGAATTATTTTTGAAAGATCTGTATTTATGTGTTTTAGAAAAGCAGTTCGAATAAGGGGGTCAAAAGCATACAGGTAGCTTAATGCTATAACTTTTGTATCGGCTAATGATGCTTTAACAAGTTCATATGGGCATAGTTCTTTCTTTTTGCAGACCTGCTGAATTTCAGTTGCTGTGTAAGGTTTTATTGCCAACTGTTTAACCAGTTGGAGGTAATCATAAGTTTGCATTTCTACATTTTTATAGTAAGGGCAGCGGCCTTTGGCTTTTAGGAGGTCACACATTTCCATGAGTGCTTTTGAGTCAAAGGCGCCGTTTGCGGCAAATGCGTTGAGGCACATTTCGTTACGTCCTTTAATGGATATGCCGCTGATTGGGTGTTTTTTGTATATCATGCGTAACTCGTCAATGACGCGTTCATGTTGTCTGTGGGTTCTGGCGACGTAGAGGATTTTGAGTTTTTTTTCGATAGCTATGGGTAGACAGGCGGAAAGTGCTGATATTGTTTTGCCTAAGCCGTTGCTGCCTTCTATTAGCACGGATTGTCTATCGTTTATGGCGTTGTGGATTGTGTTTATGAATTGGTCCTGATGTATGCGTACTTCTGGATAGGGGAAGTACTCCATTACTTGGGGGGGAAGCTCTGTTGCCATTTAAAATGCTCCCTTTGTTTCGCAATAGTTGTTAATGGGGCAACTGTTGCAGAGAGGTTTTTGGGCTTTGCAGAATTGGCGTCCGTGTCCAATTAAGAGTTGGTGGGCAATTAGATAATTGGTTTCGGTGAACAGTTTTTGCAGGTTTAAGCGGACTGTTTCGTAGTTACCTGTTTTGGGTGCAATGCCCAGACGTTTGGAGACCCGGTTTACATGGGTGTCTATGGGTATTGTGGGTTTTTGGGCTGAGAAAAGTAATACTACGTCTGCTGTTTTAGGTCCAATTCCGGGCATGTCTGTGAGAGTTTTTCTTGCCTCTTCAAGGGGTAATGCTAAAATTGTGTTTAGAGAGCCGTCGTATTTTTCGTGTATGATTTTTGAGGCTGTTTGTATTGTATGTGTTTTATTTTTGTAGAGTCCTGCGGGTTTTATGCATTCTTCGATGTGTGCAGGGTTAGTTTCTGCGAGGGTTTTTGGAGTAATTTGGAAGCATTGCTTTAGTCGTGTAAAGGCTTTATCAGTGTTTTTGTCTGCGGTGTTTTGTGAGATAATTGTAATTATAAGAGTTTCGAAGGGGTCGCTTTTTGCTTTAACAAGGTTAGGCACAGCTACTGTTCGCTGGAGAACTCTAAGGATTTCTTCTGCCTGAGCTGTAGCCAACATGTTATATCCCTACGTGAAACGTTAAAGTAATGATTTATCAGACTATAAATAGCATTGGAACATTTTAAGCACAAATTTAGGGAATAATTATTTCTAAGAAAACGCTTTAATGTCTAAAGTGTCACAAAATTTTTGTTTATTATGGTGTTTACTAAGCACAATTTTTTCTGCGTAGAGTAAAATGTGTGCAATAAAAATCTAATGTGTTAACGTTATTTGTTAAGTATGTTAGAATCATGTTTTTAGCTGATTTTGTACTAAAAGCAGATAAACCTCTTTTCAACTAGTTTGTTTATACTATATAGAGGGACCAAACATAGGCTGCGGTATATTTGGTGTAAAGAATTTCAGTAGTCAGACAGTTTTTCCTTACGTTTACTGGGGGTTGCGTGCTCAGAACCATAGAGGGCATCAGTCACATGGTTTTTTGACTTATAATCAGGGGCAGTTTTTTGTTCATAAAATGTTAGATCTTGTGCCGAAGATTAAAACGGAGTCGGCTAATGAGTGGTTTGAGAAGCTTCCGGGTTCTATTGGAATTGGGAATGTTAGGTATACAACGTCGGGTAAATGTGATGAGTCATCTATAATTCAGGGGACACAGCCGGCTGTAGGTGTTAGTGTTGAAATGAAGCTTGCGGTGTCGTTTAATGGTAATATTATTAGCACTGAAGAGCTTAAAAAAGAGATGCGGGATAATTTTGAGGGTTTTGTTTATAACTGTGATTCTGACATAGTTTGTTATAAGTTGCTTTTAGGGTTTAAGCAAGGTAAAGATTTAGTGGGTGCTGTTAGAGATGTTATGGAAAGTTTAGATGGCGCGTTTTCGGTTATAGGTGTTTTAGATGATGGAACTTTTTTTGCTTTTAAGGATCCGCATGGTATAAAACCGTTATGTACAGGGCATAGTTTGGATAGACAAACGTTGGCTTTTTCATCAGAAACTGTTAGTTTAGATATGAATAGTTTTGAGCGTGATTTTGAATTATGTCCGGGTGAACTAGTGATTGCCACCAGAGAGGGCTTTATTCGGCAGCAACTTGTGGAGAAGCCAAGGCAGGCGTTTTGTGCTTTTGAATACGCTTATTTTGCAAGGCCAGATTCGCGTTTTAATAGTAAATATGTTTACGAAATTCGAGAGGCTTTTGGGAAAAATATTGTGTATGAAAATTTGGATGTGGTAAAAGAGTGCGACATAATTATGTCTGTGCCTGAAACGGGTGATGATCCAGCTATGGGTGTTCATGAAGCGTCTGGTCTTCGTTGGGAACGAGCTTCGAGGCGGCATCGTTATGTTACGGAGCGTGCGTTTATTTCGTTGGATAATGAGCGTTTTTCGACTATTGATAAGAAAATTAACATTTTAGGTTCTAAAGTTGCGGGTAAGAATGTTATAATTTGTGAAGATAGTATTGTTCGGGGGGATACAACTAAGGTTATTATTAATAAGTTGCGTAGATCAGGTGCGAAGAAAGTGTTTGTTTTTTCGACTTTTCCAAGAATCATAGGGCCATGTTTTTACGGTATCGACATGTCTACTTATGGGGAACTTGTTGGTGCCAGAAATGGTCCAGAGGAAATTGCGAAAATAATAGGGGCAGATGGCGTGTGTTATCAGTCTATAGATAAGTTAGTTGAAGCGACAGAGCAAACCTGTGATCAGCTCTGTCTTGCCTGTGTTACAGGCAGATATCCTACACCTTTAGCTCAGGAAATGGCTAATGTAAGTAAAGAAAAATTCCTCAAAGGGCATGAGGAGTCAAAACGTGTCTATGAAACTGAGGAAAACATAGGCCGCGGTAAAAAAACAAATTAAGTGCTCCCTTTCCTATCAAGTAACGTCGATGGTGTCAGTTGATGGAAACAGTAGGCATATTGGTTGTTTCATATGGCGCGCGAGAAGTTGCCATGGTGGATGTTCTTGCGAGAAGCCAGAGGTATAAAGTAGAATTATACATTGCCGATAAACAGTTTAATCCTTTCAATGCTCAGCAGGCTACAAAGCATGTTGTTGTTCCAGATTTGAACATTCATGCCATCTGCAAGTTTGCACAGACCCATAGAGACAAGTTGGATTTTGCTATTGTAGGTTCAGAAAAACCAATTATAGACGGACTACGGGATCTTATTGAAACAGAAACCGGTGTTCCGGTTATTTGTCCAAAAAAAGAGTATGCTATTGAGGAAAGTAAAATTAAGCAGCGTTTGCTTTTCCAAGAAATTGCTCCTGAAGCAAATCCACGTTTCAAAATTTTTAACCCAAATAACTATCAGGACAAAACTCAGGTTAAAGCGGACGTTTATAAATGGCTTGATGAACTAGGTAATCAGGCGGTAGTTAAACCTGACAAGCCAGCGGCAGGTAAAGGTGTAGGTGTCTGGGGTGATCATTTTATGAGTCGTGAAGAACTGTTTGAACATTTCATATCCAATTTTCAATACAGCTCTGTCATAATTGAAGAGAAAGTGGATGGAGAAGAATCTAGCTGTATGGCATTTTGTGATGGGAAACACTTCATTCCCTTGCCGGATACACGAGATTATAAGCGTGCTTTTGATGATGATAAGGGACCAAATACCGGTGGGATGGGTTCTTACAAAGATGTAGACGATAAACTGCCCTTTTTAACAGCTACTGAACGGGAAAATGAAGTTAAATTGGCAAATAAAGTGTTTAATGGCTGGAGCAAACAGATTAATGATCCTACAGCGCTCCGTGGAGTTCCATTGTACTTAGCCTTTATGCACACTGGGAAGAGTATAAAAATATTAGAGATTAACAGTCGTCCAGGTGACCCTGAGAGCATTAATCTTTTTCCGATAATTAAAGATGATTTTGTAGATGTTTGCTATAAAATGGTTGAAGGAAACCTTCTAAATGTCGGATTAAATAAGGTAGCGACTGTTTTAACCTATAAAGTGCCTCCGGATTATGGAGGTTACATGAATGTTTATCCGGATGAAATTATTAAATCCGACGTTGATACGGCAATTGACTTCACTGAGGCATACAAATTAGTCAAAAAGTATGGCGATAAAATGCGTATTTATCCTGGCGCTATGGAATTGAGGAATGGTAAAAGTTATGCGTTAAAATCGCGAGCGATTGGGGTGTTGGCTATTGGCGATAGCATTGAGGAGGCGCGTAAAATAAGTCAAGAGGGCGCGAGGGCCATAAGTGGTGGTGGGTTGTGGAATCGAACAGACATTGCTGCGCAACAGCATATCGCTAAGAGTGTGAGTCATATGGAAAAGTTGAGGGCCGAAGTTTGAAAAGTGTTTTTGTTTCCGACTGTGAAGGGCCGATTACGAAAAATGATAATGCCTACGAATTAGCGGTTAATTTTGTTCCCAATGGTGATAGGTTTTTCTGTAATGTTAGCAAGTATGACGATGTTTTGGCAGATGTTTTCATTAAGTCGGGTTACACAGCGGGCAGTACTTTGCAGTTGATTTTGCCGTTTTTGAAAGCCTATGATGTAACTGACCGACAGATGGAAGATTTTTCTGCAGATAACATTATGTTAATTGCAGGCACTAAGGTTGCTCTTAAGCATATTGAGTCAATGGCTAAACGCTACATCGTAAGTACTAGTTATGAGCATTACATTAAAGTGTTCTGTAATACAGTTGATTTTCCATATAAAAATACGTACTGTACCAAAGTTAGTCTTGATAAGATAGCCATAACACTTCAGGAGAAGGATGTTTTACGTGAAAGAGCTAAAGAAATCAGTCAAATGCCCTTAATTACAATACCAGCTAATGCTAAAACCCTTGCAGATTTTAGTTCAAATGATAAAGCTTTGATTAAACGTCTTGAGGAGATTTTTTGGAAAGAGATCCCACAGATGTCTGTTGGCAAATTCTTTAGCGATGTTGTCACTGTGGGTGGGGAGCAGAAAGCCAAGTCTGTTTGGGATATTGTCAAACGCTTGAATGTACTCTTTAGGGATGTTATGTATGTTGGAGACAGCATTACTGATGTAGAAGCATTAAGATTAGTTAAAGAAAATGGTGGTTTAGCAGTTTCATTTAATGGTAACGGTTATGCAGTGAAAAATGCTGATGTTGCTGTAGTGTCGGAAAATAATTTGGTAACAGCTGTCATAGCCGACGTTTTTTACCGGTTGGGTAGAGAGGAAACTCTTAAAGTGGTGATTTCTTGGAGCAAAAAATCTCTGGAAAACGCTGGTGTAGATTTGGATTTGCTTAAACAAGCGTTTGAGTCTTCAAAGGTGGGGCCGAAGGTTCAAATAGTTACAAGAGAGAATATGAACTCGATAGTTACGGAAAGTAGCGAGTTCCGCAAGGAAGTTCGTGGCGTAGCTATTGGGAGACTTGGATAAGTTGGTACATAAAGTAATAATTGATGATACATTTGTTGAAGCGTTTGCTGGAATTTTTAGTCGTGTAATTGTCACAGCAGATGACATGGAGACCTTGACGGCGGCAGCTAATGATTCAACGGCGACTCCGTCTGTTGTGATTGGTAGAACTGAGGGGGGTGTGGAGCGTTATCTTACTGAGGGAGAGACTCCTGATGGTAGAGTGGGGGCTGTTTTGCAGTTTTGGGGTGAGTTTAGTGAGAAGAAGGGTTTTGAGAAGTGTCTTGAAAAGTTTGAGAAAGAGCTTTCTTACAAAATCCGACAGGACATATTAGTTAAGCCTTTCACGGCTGTTTTTGATGCTTTGTTTGATGCTGAGGGTAAAATGGATATGATGGAGCGTGTTGGTCATTGTGGTGATGGTTATGAATGGGTGGAGCAACGCTATGGTAGGGAAGTTATTGTTGTGCCTTTGATGGTTCCAGATTTTGTAATTGAACGCTATATTGGTTATGCTAGGGGTATTATGGGCGGGAATTTTTGGGTTATGTGTGAAACTAAGCAGGCGTTAAAAGAGGCGGGAAAGAAGGCGCTTGCGGCTATGCATACTGTTTCAGGTATTGTTACCTCATTTGATGTTTGCTCTGCTGGGTCTAAGCCGGAAACTAGTTTTCCAGAAATTGGTCCTACGACAAATCATGTTTGCTGTCCATCGCTTAAAGGCAAATTAGGCAAGGAATCTCTTGTGCCTGAAGGTGTAAATTACATAGCTGAACTGGTTTTTGATGGCATAAATGTTGATGTGATTAAAAGAGCTCTCAAAGCAGGCATTGAAGCTGTGCTATATATTGAAGGTGTTATACGTGTTTCAGCAGGTAATTATGGTGGCAGACTAGGTCAATACAAGGTGTCTTTCAGTGAGTTGGGCATAAATGAGAAAGTTTGATGTTATAGGGTTTGGTGCTTTAAATGTTGATACGTTATTAAAAGTTGAACGTATTGCAGGTCCAGAAGAGGAGAGTTTCATTGAAAACTACACTGAAGCCTGTGGGGGTTCAGCAGCAAACACCATCGTTGGTTTAGCGCGTCTTGGTCGCAAAGTGGGTTTTATTGGAAAAGTTGCAAATGATCATGAGGGCAAACTACAGGTGGATAATTTCGTCAGTGAAGGTATAGATGTTAATGGTCTTATTCATTCAAAAAAAGGCCGAAGCGGAGCAGTTATAGGGTTTGTGGACAAAAAAGGTGCAAGAGCACTATACATTAACCCCGGCGAAAACGATACCCTTGAATCTAGGGAAATAAATTTGGAATATGTGTCTCAGACTATTTTTTTGCACATGTCCTCATTTGTTGGTGAGAAACCTTTTCGTGCTCAAAAAAAGTTAGCAGGAATGTTACCTAATTCAATTAAACTTAGCTTTGATCCCGGCGCGCTTTATGCTCAGAGAGGATTAAACGTTATAGAACCGCTTATTAGAAGCTCACATGTGTTTATGCCTAACTTTTTAGAGCTTGAACAGTTAACAGGAGAAGCAGACTACCGCAAAGGTGCAGACATCATTTTAGAGATGGGTGTCAAAATAGTTGTTGTTAAACTTGGCGCTAAAGGCTGTTATGTAACAGATGGACAAGAACAGGTTACCGTAGAGCCTTTTCCAGTAAAAGCCATAGACACCACAGGAGCGGGAGATGCGTTTGATGCAGGGTTTCTTTATGGATTGTTAGATAACAAAAACAACCTCTATGAATGCGGTAAACTAGGTAATTTTGTGGCATCCAACAGCATCATGTCAATGGGTGCTAGAGCAGGCTTACCCTACAAAAAAGACCTAACATCAATTCATTAATTGACAACAGAAACGTTTGTTTTTATCATGCGTTCCGCTTTGGAACAGAAATGTTCCGTAAGCAGAGCTAATAGCTGCTTTAGTCTATTGCATTGTCAGTGAAAAAACATGAAAAATACAAAAATCATCATATGTTTGATACTATCGCTAACAATTGGAATTGCAGTAGCAACACCGCTAATCAGAGCAGAACTAAACGTTAAACCATACATTACATGTGTGCAAGGACCAACCGCACCTTTCGGCATTGAAGTTGTCTACGCCAACTTTACGATAACAAACCCCGATGCACCCATAACTCGAACAAGTGGACCAACAGTAGACTACTACGTAGTTGTAAACGTTACCAACCCTTCGAATTACAAAGCATTCTTATCTAGAACAACTTTCACAGTAGCACAAGAAATACGAAACATCGGCAGTCAATCACCGTTTGATTTTCTGAACTCTACAATGATTGGTGGAGGCGGAACAGCAAAAGGTGCCTGGGTTGACGATGTATACTATAACGTCACATATACAATTCCCTATCCACGTTTTGACGCTGACGGCCTAATGACACAAACCGATTTGTCTGATTGGACTGAGGAACAAATCTATGCGAATTATTACCAATGGGTAGAGGGCGTACAATATTACAAATATACAGTTAAAGATGGCATAGACACCAACAGCTACACCTACTTAAACATGAATGGTACATGGGTTGACGTAACTGGGCGAGTTACCATTGACGAAATTGAACTTGAACGTGGAACAAGTTACATAGGAATAGGAGCATTCATTGCCGATACTGTGCGGTACACATCTGGCGGGCATAAAGCGACCGAAGATAATATCTTAGAACCAGGCGAGTCACGGTTGCTTGTAATTTCTGGCAGTGCGAATCCGATGTTTATTTTTGGAGTAAATGAATACTCCATGAACCCTATTGAGTTTATCCAATCAGGCATCGTTCAAATTTTGGGTAGTGTACCACTTTAGAATAGATAATTTGGCGTAGAATCAAATCCATGTTAACTCCATAGATAATTGACAGGTTCGCCAAATTTTTCAGAGAAAAAACACGCTTAAATCCATGTACA
>JAITCR010000066.1 GCA_031282985.1 Nitrososphaerota archaeon
TCGTTTTTATGCTGTAAAAAACTTGTTTACAAAAAACATATGTGTGTCATGTAGTTATTCATTCAAACATAAAAACAAAAAACTCAAAAAAAACTTGAAACAGTTTTGTCCCAATGTCCGCGTACTCGAAATATATAAATAGTTTTGTTTTATCTGTGTCCGTAGTGAATGTTATGGCAACAAATAAAAAAATTGTTTTGCCTGATCTTATCGAGGCCGAATTAATTGCAACAAATCCCGGTATTAATGCAGAGAAGCTCGAAGAACTCAAGGCAAAGGTTGCAGAACAACTTGCAATCAACAAAAAACGTGAAGCAGAATTAAATGACATCTCACAACCTAAACTACGGCTAACAACAGCTTTTGTCTCTTCTTACATAGGTACGTATGTTTTTCCGGGCACCAGTGCTGGAACTCTAAATAACGGAACAAATCTGCAAGGCCCACCTAATGGTATGTATGCAGATTTTTACACAGCCTACCCGCCAGCTAAATCAATATTCGCCATAGTTACAATGACTGTTAGTCTGAATAGAGCAGTGGACATTTATATTTATGCAAAAAAAGGTGTAAACGCAGGGCCAGCAAATTATGTAAAAGTGTATTACAGCCCCGATAACATGGCAAATTGGCATCTTGTTGGGCAGGTCTTAGTGACAACTGCAAACAATGCTGCCTCACCAGGCAAGTATCTTATGGGTTCAGCACCACCCTTTACACATCTCATGGTTGGCACAGCCTCAATGGACTCAACAACTTCCCCAAGCCACATACTAGTAGACACTATGGTAATGGAATACTAAACAACACCTTCCGCTATTTTCTTTTTATTTTTCAGAAGTTCTCGCTCTCGCACCTATTTGTCACTCTTTCCAGAATTGCTTAACGATAACAAAAGCCAGTTCATGTAAAAGTGTTTTGCAGCGTAAACATATATACTGCTATCTATGTTTATTATTAGATAGTGGTGTATATGATTATTAGAAAAATGAATAAAACGTGTTTTTATCTTTTAGCTGTTTTTCTTTGTATGATGCTGTTCGCTAGTGGAATAGACGATATACAAAATGCTAACGCGGCAGAACACGCCTTAGAACCAGCAAATACTTTGGAGAAAGCCTTAACTATGGCTGAAATAATTGGTCTTGATACCTCAAAATATGACGTAAAAATAGATTTGTGTCATCAAGATTTATACGGGGATATTCTACCACAGGAAAATATTGATTATACTTTTGAATCTGACAAAAGCACTGTTAGAGTAATGTCTGCTTACATAAATGGCAATCTTCGCGCTCTACTCACAGATATTGTTGATGGCAAACCTTTAACAATGCAGTCACAAACTAATACGCTAGAAAGCACCAAAAAATTCCTTAATAATTACCAACCTCTCACAGATACGGATTATACAAAAATGTTGCAAATGTTGGATGATGTTGTTCCAAATAAAAGTACAACAAAAAGTTCTGAAAACATCAAACTACAGGTAACTTGCACGGAAGACACAGCAGACTTTCGATGGACATATGTTGATAATGAGGTTGAAGCAGCAATAAAATGTGTTGCCTTACACTTTGAGCAAGGGTTCTTAAAGTATTTTGTTGATACATGGAATATTTTCAAAATAGGTAACAACAGCATAAATCTTTCCGAGCCTAAAGCGGTAGAAGTCGCGATGAATCGCGCAAAAGACTACACTTATCTCGTAAGTTTAGGTGGAGAAGACGATAATCTGTTAGAAGTAGCAGAGTTTACTGTAACATGGGTCATTGAAACAAAATTGGACTTTGGAAACTATCTCGAAGTTGAAAAGACTCGTGGTGGCGATCCCTTTACACTTTATCCCAGTTGGCACGTTAAACTAAGTTTTGATGATGTCTACCCCGGTAATGTTTATGGTTTAGACATTACCATTTGGGCAGATACAAAAGAGATTAGTGACATACAAACTCTATCTTGGTTAGGCACATCCATACAAACTGTTGGGGGGGAAGAAGGCAATATAAACCCACGCAATAATTTAGCCTTACCTCAACTTATGTGGATAGCCATACCCTTTGTAATAGGCAGTGCCTTTTTGTCCCTTTTGTTAGTTGTTAAACAAAAGAAACAAAAAAAGGGGGTATCTTTCGATGTACAAGATGTCTTTAAACGTTTTGTAAAGGCCAAAAGAGCTCTATTGGCATTGTGTTTGTTAACTATGCTTGCTGTTATTCCCATAGCTACACCTGTTGCAAGTGCAAGCCGAAGTATTGCCATTTTTGGTTCCACACACAACATTACCACTTCAGAGAAAAATGCTGCAACAATGGTTACTTCCTACATGGATGACTGCTTTACCTATGATACTAATTATAACTATGATAGCTTCAACGCATTTGGCTCTTATACACTAAAAAGCAACGTACTAAGCTATGCCCCATCGCTAGAACAATCTTATGATCATGTTGCAATTTTCCACTACGGACACGGAGGTTTGGAAAACAAAAACGGTTTGATGCATTGGTCATACTTTGACAATACTGGCGTTAATTCCATTTGGGACTACGAAATTTATCCAGTGACTAGTCAGAGCAAGGTTTGGTTTGTGATGCTTTGGACCTGCTGGCAAGGAAATGCATTTGACTATCCTCATACGAGCTCATATAACGCTTCACATGGTATGGCCGCTGGTATGCCTCTTGCTTGGCATCATCCACTTAATAATGCGTATGATTGCTTTATAGGTTTTAAAGGCGCATCAATGCCATTAACACAACAATCAATACACTACCCGTATCTACAATATCTCCTTTGGTTAAGCGCTTTTGTTCATCACGGTACTGCTATGCATCGGACAATCGCAAATTCACTAGATTGGGCTTCATTAGATCGTTATAATATCAGTTTCTCTCAAACTGAATTAAATACGGGTTATAATGCGGCTTGGTATGGTTCAAATGGAGCGTTAATCGGTACAGGGGCCGGTCAAATGGTAATCGCTGGAAATCGCAATTTGTATGTCTATTGATGTCACTAACGATACGGCTAAGTAAATTGTTTGGTTTACTTTTTTTCCACCCTTATTTTTATGGGAAAAAAATTGGTTGAATTAGGTCGATAACATCGTATGGAGACGTGATGAAAGATGAGTAAATGTTGTATGGTTAAAGTTGGTAAATTGTTTGGTATTGTATTTGTCCTTGTTTTGTTGTTACAGGTTTTTTTGTTTTCTGCTGTGGCGTATAGTGATACTTGGGTAAGTAAAAGGTCAATACCCATTGAACTTGTTGATGGTGGATGTGTGACAACTTCAGATGGCATGATATATGCAATTAGTGGTAATGGGAATAATGTAATGTATAATCCAACTACGGACACGTGGACATCAAAAGCATCTATGCCAACAAATAGAACACATTTTGGCATAGCTTCATATGAAAACAAAATTTATGTTATAGGCGGTTCTGGTGAACAATTTAGAGTGGAGGGTAGTGCTGGTAGCACTACTAATATAAATGAAGTTTATGATACAGAAAAAGATACTTGGGAAACAAAAGCATCAATGCCTACCGATAGAGAAAATTTCTCAGCTAACGCTGTTAATGGTAAAATTTATGTAGCGGGTGGATACAAAAATGGAATGGGTCTTGCTGACATAGGCTATAGGTTTGATATTAATTATGTTTATGATATATCAACTGATACTTGGAGTAATAAGACCTCTCCTCCGCAAAATGTTGATGTCTATAGATCTGTTGTTATAGATGACAAGATACACTTACTACGGGCTGGATCATCATTGTTTGGTCCTATTAGTAATGCTGAGCTGTCGCAACATATGATTTATGAAGTAAAGACCGATGTGTGGAGTTTTGGAGCTTTAATGCCTACGCCAGTGATTGGGGATCCAGAAATAGGTGCAATTGGTGCGACTGTGGGTGATTTGGCTCCTAAGAGAATTTATGCTATTGGTGGGGGATCAAAGGGTGATTTGGTTCAAGTGTATGATCCTGAAAGTGACACTTGGTCTACGGGATCTTCGATGCCGGTAAGTCGTAGTGGGTTTAGTGTTGCTGTGGTGGCAGATCTTCTGTATGTGATTGGGGGTTACGATTCAGATGGCTGTGCGTCTGCTGCTAATGACATGTATATTCCATTGGGATATAATACATCGGCCTTACCGCCAGACTCAAATACATCACCGAAAGATAAACTTGTATCAATAGACATTGTATTGGTTACTGTAGTAGCTGTTGTATTGGTAAGTATAACCGTAGCAATTGTGTTCAGATTCAAAAAAGGTAAACATAAACACAAACTTTAGCACCCTACAACATAACTGATAGTTTGCGTTTTCATGGTGTTTTGTGTCAAAGCTTATTTTCTTTATGAACCATATCGTAGGTTGAGAGTTTTTCAAAAGGGATTATGTGCAAGATTCCAGATCTCCGCCCGTGAACCATTAACATGAAAACGGGCAAACAGAAAAACCGTCAAATCAATCATACGCAAACTATGTGAAACCATACAAGTTTTCCAACGAAACCAACCACACCAATGCCACTGACGAAAACTATTACGCTCCACCCCATGTATCTCTGCCTAGTCTAAACCAACAACTCAGACGGAATCAACTCTGCATAAGCCTCCCAATGATCAGCAAAGAAAACCTTAACCTTTAACTGTTGCAGCCGACCAAGCATTTTCCTCAGAGTTGGGTGCTTCGATTTCCGCATTCCCAATCAACCAATTCACCGGTAGTTCTACAGTATGCCTTCCAGAACCAGACCTTGTTTTTTTGAACGCAAAAAGTGCCCATCTCATCAAGCTCAACTAAAACTTCGCCTTGCGGAGCAGTTTTTTCATAGGTTCTAAGTGCAAAATTCCTCACCCAATATAGGAT
>JAITCR010000093.1 GCA_031282985.1 Nitrososphaerota archaeon
GAGCCTTGGTGGGCTAATATGAAGCATGCTTTACCTGATTTAATGCCTAAATGTGAAACACTACAAGAAGCCATATACACCCATTTTGTAGAGCATAATTCTTAAACTATTCTGCTATAGCATGGTTTGTCGGACGCGGATTTGTTAGCGCATAAAATGCTATACCACCAAGAAATACCCCCCCCCCCAAGGAATCACGTTTGAAGAGTTAAAAGCGCCCTACGACAAAACTGATGTAACAATTTTACGTTAAACAGACATTCTAATTGTTAGTACAGTTTGTTCTGAGGCTTAGGATAAAATAAAAATATGCAATTATTTGTTGTAGGAGAAAAAATGTATGACTCAAAAGGAATTAAGAAACAAAACTAAACTTTACACTCTAACAACCGTGTTTTCTGTGTTGATGTTATTGGTAAGTGTTGTTTGTGTTGCTGCATTACAGCCTGCAATAGGCAACGTTACTAATGGTTCACCGTTGGAAAATGTAGATTTTGAAAATTTACAAGACCCATTGTTTTCGTATCCAACGTTAGACATAATTTTAGAAGACCCTGTTGATCCAATGTTTTCTTACCCTATGCCAATTGTGCCACCTATAGCACATCTTGAATTAGAGGATTTATATGATTCTCATGTTGAGATTACCTGTAGGGTTTATAATTGTCCAATGCACACACAAATCGTTTTTCCATAACCCTTTTTTTATCTTACAATTTTTATCTGCATAAAAATTGTTAGTGGGTTTGTTTAAACATTCTTTGCAGAAACAGGTTTTATTCTTACGCTTCCTGTGTAGCTGAAACTCTTTTTTTTACAATAACCACACTTAGCCATAGCAACCTGTTTTGGATCTATTATTTTAAGTCTTTTCTCAATTTCTTCTTTAACTTTTATATCAGTTTCAGTTTCGTATGCGTCATTTAACAATTTAACCGCACAACTATACTTGTATCGCCAAAAACTGCCAAAATTGCCGTTGGTGTTGTTTTTTCCTTTGCAAATAATGCCAAACTTCATCCAGCTCTATCACTACTGCAGTGGTGGTGTTGGTTTGGGGTTTTGGTTTTTCATTAGACTTCTTGCAAAACTATGTAGCTACAGTGATTTTAGTTATTTCTGCAATTGCTAAGAACGCTTTAGTTTGAGGTTTCACCCCTCTTCGTCACTGACAGCTTTAAAAAAGAGTAGTTTTACAAGAAGTCTATTGTTTTCAAGGGTGTATTGTTTGACTCATTGTAGATTGCTGTGGCTGTTACGTACATTAGACGTGTGATGGTGCGCAGGGTAGGCCGTTTATGTATGAAGAATGGCGGCTAGTTTTTCAGTTTGGGTTTTTCCGTGGTGTCTGGTGGGTACGATTGTCTGCCGCACCCTTTGCATCTGTAGCGTTGTTCACCTTAACAAAACCAGACTTGTAAACACTTTTACTGCTACACTTTGTATAAAACATAACGAAACCAACACCTTACACTACACGCCAACATAAAAAACATTATTTAGTTAACACTTTCGTTTTTTGCAGTTAAAGGCTAAATTACGGAATTAAAAAAGGCATCAACAACGTAGTACTCAGCACCCAGCAACTTAGGAATTCATAAGTCGGGCTGTTTTGTTTTGGGGTTTGTGGGGTTTGGAGATAGTTAAAGGGGAGAAGGGAGATCGCGTAAAAATTAATTGTTCTCCAAACCTTTCCACCACCCAAAGATTATTTTTATGTTTTACTTTGGCCTCCGTGTTTAGTTAGAGGGCTTTAAAAGCCTCAAACCATCGGTTGTACTGTGAGAGCATGTCTAAGCTAACGCTTGGTTTACGTTCTTCAAAGATTTGGCGGAAATCAGCCATTGTAAGAGGACGGGGTTTTGCTTCTTTATCTGTTGCCTTACCTGACTCGAAGAATTCACCAATTAAGCTAAGTTGTGCCGATTGGCAAACATCTCTTATGTCACTTCCTGAAAATCCTTCTGCGAGACGAGCTAACTCTGGCAGATCTACATTAGAACTAATGGTCAGGTTACTTGAATAATGTTTTAACATGTTAAGTCTTGTTAAACTATCAGGTAATGGAACAAGTATACGTTTTTGGAAACGTCGAATAAAAGCCCAATCAAGATCCCAGGGCTTATTAGTGGCACCGATTACATAAATGTGGAGGTTTTTACCTTTGTCAGTTATACCATCCATTTCTTTTAAGAACTGGTTTTTAACACGAATTTCTCCACCTACCTCATTAGAGTGGGTACCCATAAGGGAGTCTAATTCGTCAACAAAAACTATTGCGGCTTTGCCTTCATGTGCCACTTTACGGGCAGCTACGAAAAGTTTTGCAACATTTTGTTCTGCTTCGCCGAGCCATTTGGACATAATAGAGGCGGCATCTATACTGTAAAAGTTTGCATCAATTTCTGTTGCTACGGCTGCTGCGAGAAGAGTTTTTCCACAGCCCGGAGGGCCGAAGAGTAATATTCCTCTGGGCCAGCCAAGGGGGAATAGGTCTGGTCGTTGTACTGGGTAGACTATGGCTTCTTTGACAGCTTTTTTTGCTACATCTAAGCCAACTACTTGTTCCCAGTTAACCATGGGGCGTTCAGTAACGATGATTTCGTCATTATTTGACTTTGCAGAACCATCATTTTCCATAGTGGCAGCGCCGCCTGCAGCGTCTTCGTTTGCTTCGGCGCGCATTTCAGAAGAGGATACAACACCTTGTAGTGCTTTTATGCGTTCTTGATAGGCAATTGCTCGTTGGACATAAACTTTGTTTAACCCATACTCTGGGTATAACTGTACCAGTTGCAGTAGACTCTCTATTGCTTTTTGGTAAAGAGTAATAGCACGTCCTTTTTGGCCTTGTTTATCCATTCTAACGGCATCTAACGCGTATGCTGTTGCAGCTTTTTCTAATTCATGCGAAGCACTCATTTATTTTTCTCCCCTTCATCATCATCTTATTATTATGATGATGTTGATGTTATTATGTTATTTTTATGCTTATTCTTATTATTCTTATTCGGGTGATTTTAATTCTATTTTTATTTTACCTTGAGTTCCAAGATTTTCAAGGGCACGTTCAATTTCTGTATTTGACGTGTTAAACTCGTTTGAACACCGCGAGAGGTCAATCTCGCCGTTGTGTTTACGTATGTATTTAAGAAGGCTCTCTTCAAGTGTTTGTTGTTTAGGAATAGGCTGCTTAACTTCTACGGTAATTTCTTTTACCTCAGATTTTTTGTATGAGATTAAAGTTTTTGAAACATCAAACTCTGATTCTTTAACTTCTTTTGCGCCAAACACTTCAGATGTAGTTGCTGATAGGGCAACAAGTTCTTTAACGGGGGCTTGTGGAGATTTAACTGCATTTGCAGGGACAAAAATAGGTGGTTCAGGTAAATTTTGAATCATTCTTTTTTCAATAACGCTACGCACTTCTTCAAGAATCTCTGCACCGGCATCAGTTTTTTGTCCAACTGGTATGATAGATTCATCACTACGTATTTTTGTAGTGTGAAGTGTGTCTTGAATTGCATCAGTAACAAGAGCTAATTCAGAACTAACATTAGGCATTACTTGGCCTAGATCTGATGAAACATTTTGAAGCAATTTTAAGGCTGGTCGTAAATCAACCACTATATCGCTAAGTTCTCGAATGGTTTCAAGCCGAAGAACAACACGTTCAATAGATAAATGCATACTTGAAAGAAAATTTATAAGACGGCGTACTTCAGCGAGTTCAGTGGCACACATTGAAGCTTTATCTTTGTCCTTTTTTGTTGCTGCATCCGTACAAGCTCTAAAAAGGATACGATCACGTTCTTTTAGACGAAAAATAGCTTTATCCAACTGACTTTGTTGGAGTTTAAGAGTAGTAATAGAATTATTAGCAATATCACGGATAGGAGGAGAATTTTTATTTAATCCAAAATCCATTTTTCTCCACACCCTCCATGTACAGCATCAAATAGTCAATTGCTTAAAGCCCAGTTTTACCGATTTCTTTCACGTAAACAACAACAGGTGGCTCAGGAAGATCATCAGCAGGAGTGTTAACTTGTGTTGAAGTAGACATTGGCTTTTGATGTGTTGTCACCGTTTCGGCATAAATCTTGTTTGCTTTTGGCAATGAAGCAGATGGATCACCAATTAGGATACTTGAAATTTTACTTTTTATAAGCTCATAATCAGTCTTTTCAGTAGTTGCACGCTTCAAGCTCTCCTGCAACAAATTAAACGCTGTATGATAAGTTTCCTCATCCACTTGACCAATTTCATGCTCAAGCTCAAGATTAGCCATAGCATAACCTAAAGACTTAATTTCTTCCTCACACCTAGCAATCTCAACAGCAGCCTCATCAATTACAACTTGACCATCTTTCTTCAACTGATTCAAAATACCTTCAAAACTGCTATGCAATTCATGAAACAATTCAGGAGTGATCTTATGTTTATCATTTAAATCCTTTACAGCCTGATCTTTTCTCCAAAGCAAAGGTATCTGATCGCACAACATATTTGCCTGAGACTTTATCTTTGAAACAAACGTAATTTCAGACCCATTAAACCGAAGATTATCCATAGGCTGCTTTGAAAATTGACCATCAGCAAACTCAACAAATACAGCATCAAATTTACCGTTTGGCGTCAACGCAAATGAAGCTACTTTACCAACTACTTTCCCATACTCATTTTTTACAGGTTTACCCAAAGAAAGAAAAAGATTGGAGGAAGACATCTCTATCACCTACCTTCTTAATACCCTTCTGTGGTTCTTTCAGCTCTTGCAGGTGCTGCTGATGGCATTCCTGGTGGCAGATCTGGGAATTTATCTTTGATTTTTTGCTCTGCAACAGTTGCGGCTTCTGTTAGAATCTTGGCTGCATCTTCATTAACTGCGTCAAAGTTGAGAGTCATTCCGCTACCTTGACCTGCTTCAATCATAATTCCACTTAGCATGTTGCCGATTTCGCCGAGTTCGTTCTCAGCTTCTGGGAACACACTACATAGTCCGCTTCGGACTGAGCGTAGTACACCTACTGCTGGACCTAGTGTGGATACGACATCACCTAACTCAGATGCTGTTCGTAAACGTAGTGTAATTTGTTCGAGAGCAAGTTTTGCGTTCATGATTAATTTTGACATTTTACGTACTTCAGCCAGTTCATTTGCGAAAACATTGGCGCGTGCACTATCATGTTTTGTGTATGCGTCAACAATTTTTGCAAATATTGCACGATCTCTTTGTGTAAATCGTTCATTAGCTTGATCCAACTTTTGAACCTGAAGATCAATACGTCTTGTTGCAAAATCCAACCTTGGTTTTAGTGGTACAGGTGGTTTCACCGCATCTTTTATTCTATCTGTAAACGGAGCTTCATCGCGTCTATTATTATCCCATTTCTTTGCGAATCTTTCTGACAATTAATTTTAACCTCCTAAGGCACATATACGATCAAAACGGAATTAACCGTTGTGGTGAGGTTTATAATATGATAAAAATATGCTCATATATACGTAGGTATATACACCCCTTCAGAGCATACATTAGCCTTGACGTAATGCAGTAAAAACCGCAACAACAACCATGAGCGTTTATACAAAAAAATGTAAGTTACACTAAAAAGGTACAAAAAGCATCTAACAACAGAAGGTAAAATAAATGGACAGCAGAATAAAAATTTTCGGAGTAATCGCCCTAGTGGGTTTCATCGGCGGCATAATTGCACTACTCGCTTCAAATTACTTAATACCATGGCTAAGAGAAAATTTACCATCACTTAGCGGTGTCACAGATTATCTAATTGCAGGGGTCGCAGGCGCAATTCTAGCAATTATATTCATTGCCATCTGGGTTCGCATAACCGGAAACAGAGACCGATACTAAACTAATTTTATCCCCTCCAGATTTTCTTTACCAACAAATATTATTCTCAAAACAATTTTTAAACAACAAACACACATAAACAAAATTTTTACTTTTGGACTCGGTAGCGGAAAAAGACTTCACAAGCATCCAGCTTAAATTCCCCGCTTTCAGCCTCATCGTACCTCGATTTCCTCATCGTCCAAAATCCTAAAAGAATCAACAACTTATTTACACTTTCGCACAAAAACAACACTACCAACATCATCATCTTAATGAACAGCATTTTTAACGCATGTTAAATTTACTAACATTCTATTTTCTTAATTTTTTTGCTTTCTTTAATCCATTAAATAATTGATTTTTTACACCATTTTCTTGCTCTTGCGCACACAAATCAGTTAAAACAGTATGAAATCACTGTTAGCATACTTTGGAATTTGTATAATTCTTGACAGCGCATATGCACTTCCCCAACGAATTACAGTACTGTCATTTTTTGTGTTACTCATCAAGTTCTGTATTGCTGCTTCTAAACTACCCAGAAACATATGAGCTATGTTCCCAACAATTCGAAGTTTCCCTTTTTATGTTGTTTGACTTTGACGAAATTAAGTCTTGAACAAAAATGAGCCAAACTAAATTTTGCTACCTCAGGGTTTTTACTTGAAACAACTTCCATCGCTTCAAAAAATAGAGCCATATTTTTATCGTCAAGAACAGCTCTTAATGATTGTATTTCACCAATTGTAACAGACTTTATTTGTATAGCTTTAGCTATCTCTTCTCTTTTTTCAACGGATTTAACATCGTTATTAGCCAATAATTCAACAATATCCATATCAAACAGTTCTATACAGAATGTTTTGTTACATAAAAAATATTGCATACTACGGGATTATTTCAGCACCGTTATATTTGACGAAATCAAAATCCGATAAACAAATTTTCCCTTGAACTATCAACTGTTTAATGCGAGGAATCTCTACTGAAACATCATCAATAAGTGCTTTAACGGTGTTACAAACTTTTTTGTAATCGTCCACACTCCATCGTTGAGTAACATTAGCATAGTAACATCTACCACCACACATATTTAAAAACTCACAGTCTGAACAAGGCAGTTGGTTAACAAACACTTTCTCCAACTTTAAAGGATGTGAATCAGCTATGTGTCCCAGATAATGCTTAGTCATTCCCCACATTGTTGGACACGCAAGAATATAACCATCAGTTTGAATAGCATAATTCACCCAACCACCCCCACATCGCAAAAAGTTCACCGCTTCATCATGCAACATAGAATACGCTATGCCTAAGATAGGATAAAGCTTCAAAACCGTGCCCCTCTGCTCCATAGTATCAACCCAAAATTTAACAAGAGCCCTAACACCTGAAATATAATTACTCTCAGACCACTCCACAAAATTACGTCTATGGTAATCATTACCCCAAAAACCTGCATTAAGTTGCCAATGAACCGACGTAAAAGGAAACTCTGAATTTTCAAGCAACCATCGAACCTGCTTATAGATATCTGTTTGTTCCATAACGGTAGCTCTTGCAATTAACTCACCATTGAAGCCGTTTTGTTTTATGAATTTTAGATTTTCAAAAACTTTACGAAAAGTGTCTTTTCCTCTATAGTAATCAGTTAAAGTTTCCTCGCCATCAACAGATACAAGTATAGTGTGGAAACGGTTAACATATTTAGAGTCAAGTTTGTCAAGAAGAAGACCATTAGTCTGCAGCATATACAATTTAGGCTCAATAGTATCCATAATCTGTCTAAGCGACTTCATCTGCAGCAAGGGTTCACCACCATAAAAAGTTAAAACACAATCAGGATCTTTGCTACAAAAATTCTTAAGTGAATCAACATCATAAGCAAGACTGCGCGGCAAAGAATAATCTACTTCTAGATCATCACTAAAATCTTCATCAAAATCATCAAGAGACTCACCAAAACAATAACGACACTGGAGATTACAATCAGTAGCAAGTATCACATGAAAGAACATGCTACACCACTAACACACCAGACACTTAAGTATTATCCCACGAAGTTCCATGCTTTCATATGACTTACAGAATTGGCTGTTAACGGTAACATTTACTATTTTTACTGCTTTTTGTTTACTACTGCTTCTTTTTTAACTTTTTTTGTGCTTTATCGAGATAAATTTGGAGATCGCTATCTCTCTTGTCTTTTTCTGACAGGGTTTCAGGTGCTAAGTAAAGTGGAGTAACAGCGATAAAGAGGAAGAGACTGATAAAAAAGAATATCGATGTCAAGTTTATTGCTGAATCTGCAATAAATTGACCAAATAAAACCTGCAGAAAAGTTGAAAACATGTACGGCAAAAAACCAATCAAAAAGAATTTTTCACTATCTCTTTTGTCAGCTATGTCACCCCATATTGTTAAAAGGAACAGTGTTGTAAAAGTTCCCCACGCAATACCGTCAACAAGGGTATAGAAAAACAGACCATTCATAGATGAAGGGAATAATCCTAACGTTGCATAACCTAAGCCGAGCATTGTGAAACCAAGGAATAACAAACGTTTTCGACCAAAATAATCAGCTGCAACACCAAAAAGCACTGCAAAAAGTCCTGCTAAAAAATTTTCCAGTATTGTCATTGTAATGATAAGCTCATTATCAAACCCAATGTTTAATGTTGGAAGCGCAAAGTTGTTTACTATTGAAAACATTAACCAAGGAATAAGGTAAAGTATTATTGAACGCGTTTTTAGTATGCTTTTGTATGAAACGGGTTCTTCTTTGTTAATTTTTACTTCAGAGGGTTTTAGTAACAATATAGCAAGTAATCCTACAAGTTTCCAAATTGTTAAAACAATGGCTGTGGACGCTGGATTTTGAGCAAATAAAATTACTGGAATAAAACTGATACTGGTGAAGAAAATGATCAAGCCACTTATTTTTGCCCGATTAGTGCTTTTTGTGGTGGCAGAATAGTGCCCAGCTAGTACAGGAAAACCAAATCCACAATACAGTCCAACAGTGCCTGAAATAAAGGAAGCAAGATACAAGGAAACACCTGTTGGAATAAATAGTCTGGGTAAAGAAGGGCCAACAACGTTTGGAATAATAAAGGTAAGGTCAGATAAGAAAGAAGAATCAGTTAAGAATGGTAGTAATGATATTAACATACCTGCTGCTATCCAATAAACTATAAATTTGGATCTGTTTTCAATTTTTTGAATTATTTTGGTGCTCATAATAGCAGATAAAACAGTAGCTAACAGGTTTATTCCAAAGATGACTACAAGGTTATTGCCTGTAAACCCTAAATTGTTTTTTAGAAAACTAAAAAAGCACAAATACCAAACTAGAGCGTTGACTATTAAGATGATGTTGACTACATCATTCTTCGGAATATTCGCCAATTTTGGTCCATTCCGCATAAAAGCCACACCTAGTTTTATTTAATGCCATCTTAATTAAGATGATGTATCAAAACAGATTATTCTGAAAGCCATTATATCAGACTGCGCAAAAACAAGTTTTAGAACACATTAACACATAACGATTCAACAACAGGCAACCATAAACACAAAACAGAACAACAATCATCATAAATATTTAACATTATACGTTATAAAGAAAAATTTAATAAACAACAAACAGAACTAACGCCAAAAATCTTAGACCAATACATACCACAAGACAACACCTGCAGAATAATAAACGCCTTCACCCAAACCCTAGACCCAACAAAAATAGAATACAAATACACAAAACCCAACCCAACAAACAACCGCCCACACAACCTACACATAATGCTAAACCTCTACAACTACAAACACCTCCACCACATAACCCCAACCGACACCTACAAGCAAAAACCACCAAACCATAGAAACTATGCAGCCAACAAACCAACAAACCAACAACCCCCCCCCCAACAACAAAACCATAACAAACTGCCACTCAGACAACACCAAAACCCTAAAACAAACCTTCCAAGCCTTCACATTAACGCTAAACAACTACGACCCATACAACAAAGAAACAGAAACCACCGATGACACCAATTCCACGCAACAACAACCACAAAAACAACCACAACCCCACACCCTAAAAACAAAGATCACCCAAATTGACAAACAAATAACCAAGCACCTAAACACACCATAGAAAAACGACCGCGAAAAAACAGAGAAGAAAAAACACGAATCTACCCAATCCTCAAGAATATCAAGAACTACTCCAAAAACTCAAAGACAAAAAAATCAATCTTGAAAAACTCTTAAAAAAGCAGAAAAAAGCAAAACCTTAACCGTTGACCCAGAGCCACGCCTAATGCATAGCGGGAGATACAAGAACCCTCATGTATGCCACAACGCCATAACCACCGTGGATGCGAAACATAAGCATATTGTGAATTTTGAAGTAACTAACCAACCACTAATTTTGGCACGTTACAAACTATGTCTGAGAAAAATAAGGAGGTTTTGGGTTAAGCGGTTTACTCATATTGCTGACATGGGGTTTTATGATAGCGTAGACATTGTTACTTGAAGCAGAGAGGGGTTAGTGTTTGGTTGCTAAGGAATTGTTATTAAATAATTTTTGTGGTTTAAATATGAGTTCATGATATGAGAGTTTTCACATTTAGGGAGATGAAGCGTTTTTTCATAATTTTACTGGTTTTAACGTTTCTTTCTGGGAGACAAATTTTGCATTTTACCATTAATTTCCATCTACTTGTCCACTCGTGAAAGATATTACGCCACAAATCTCTCTAAACGTGAATACTCTCCATGATATGTTATTGGGTATGAATAGAAAGGACAGACTTGCACTGCAAACTCGCATAGAAGCTGTATTGCCAACATTAAATGAATACCAACGACGTCGATATTTAGCTGCGGAAGCAAAAGCAGCCGGACCGGGCGGCATAAGCCTTGTCAGCAGACTCTCAGACATCACTCACCCAACCATAGCCACAGGCATAAAAGAACTAAATAACCCAAACACCCAACTGCTGCCCATAGGTAAAAGCCGCAAACCGGGTGGAGGACGCAAAACAATCCAAAACAACCAACCCAACATACTTAGTGCCCTAAAAGAACTAGTAGATCCTCACACTAAAGGCGACCCCATACAACCCATGCTTTGGACCAACAAAAGCCTGCGCAGCCTACAAAAAGGCCTAAAAGAACAAGGATACAACGCCTGCTACCGCGTAGTAGGCGTAATGCTAAAAAACTTGGGCTATGGCCTGCAAGCGGATAAAAAAACCCTAACCGTAAAACCTTCCCATCCTGATCGAAACGCGCAATTTGAATACTTAAACACTCAAACTCTAAAAGCAACATCAGCAGGCAATCCTGTACTATCCATTGATGCTAAAAAGAAAGAAAAGTTGGGTAATTTTAAAAATAATGGCCAAACATATCAGAAGTCAAAGTCGCTTCTTGAGGTGTTGGATCATGATTTTCCCTTGGAGAAGCTTGGGCGGGCTACGCCGTTTAGGGTGTATGATGTTTTTAAGAATCGGGGGTTTGTTAATGTTGGTTTGAGTGCGGAGACATCAGTGTTTGCGGTTGAGTCTTTGCGTCGGTGGTGGTATGGGGAAGGGTTTTTAGAGTATGCTGATGCGCAAGAAATAGTTTTGACGTGTGATTGTGGGGGGAGTAATGGGTATCGTAGTCGGTTGTGGAAGTTTGAGCTGCAGAGGTTTGCTGATGAGATTGATCGTAGTGTGAGAGTGTTGCATTTTCCTCCGGGTACTTCTAAGTGGAATAAGATTGAGCATCGGTTGTTTTCGTTTATTTCTAAGAATTGGCAGGGTATACCTTTGGCGAGTGTGGCGGTTGTGGTGGCTTTGATTGGAGCTACTAGGACTGAGAAAGGGTTGGCTGTTAGGTGTGTGCTTGATGAATCTATGTATGAAACTGGGCGTGTGGTGTCTGAGGAGGAGTATTCGTCAATTTCTACAGTTCCTGATGATTTTCACGGTGAATGGAACTACACCATCAACCCAAACAAGAAAAAATTATAAAAATTATTTAGTAACAATTCCTAAGCCTAAGGCGGTGGGTCTAGGAAGGGTGTGGCGTTTAGTTTTGAACGATTTGTTTATGACAAAGTGTTGGATTGTCATGTTTGTCCGGCTGGGCAGCAGCTGGGTTTTAGGGTTTACGGCATCAAAATGGTGGGGAGTATCGGTTGTATGGGAATGTTTTGGCTTGTGAGTGTGTTTGAAGTGAGAGTTGTGTATCAAGATGTCGCATCGGATGGTTTTTCGGTCGTCTTATCAGGATACTTTGGATGTTGTTGATTGGTGTACTAAGGAACTGTGCATAAATAACTTGCACTCGTAAAATGGAATTACACGAGCTTTCAGCAAAAAGAAGTGCACATTATTTTCGCACAGTTCCTAAGAGTGGTCGGTTGCTTTATTGGATGCTTTCTTGGATTGTGGAGCATTCGTTTGGTGTTGTGAAGAGTGTTTGGGTTTAAGAACCTGTCCTCAATATTTTTAAAAAAAAATATTTGGTGAAACAAGAAAATAACGTTATATTTCATTTTAATTGTGTTTTATGCAATGTTAATGATGCTAAATTATGTGTATCATCACAATTAATGTTAAACAGGGCAAACAAAACATATTTTGTAAATAAACAATATAAGAAGAAAAAATATTACAAAATAACCGTGACTATTGAAGAATATAGGCCATTACAACATAAACAATTGCGTTATTCAGCAATTATTATTGAGGACAGGTTCTAAGTTGTTTTTGTGTCGGGTTTGGTGAAGGTGATGGGTGTGGTACCTTGGGTTTTTTTGTGTATAATTTTAGGCGTGTTTTTAATGTTTTTGGGCTAATAGGGCGGGTTTGGCGGCTGTTTTTGGTTTGTAAATCGTGTTTGGGTTGTTTTTGTCTTTTTTTGGGCGGGTTTAAAAGACTGTTCTGAAAATTCGGCAGAAATCACGTTACGGGTATCGTAAAATTATTTTCGTTTTTGCGCAGTCTGATATACGAATTTTTCTGTTGACTATAGCAACATGAGAAAAATTTTACTATGTGCTGGTTGTTTATGTTGTCATGCCAAAGCCAATTACTATTGAGAAAAGAGAAAAAATAATCAAACATAAGCAGAACAATGAAAAAGAAGTTGATATCGCACATTTGCTCTTTGTTAGTGAAAGTTCTGTGACAAAACTTTGGGCGCTATATCGTAAAACAGGTTCTTGGACACCAAAATATGAAAACTGCGGCCGAAAACCCACTCTAAACGACACTCAAACAACCCAAATTAAAACTGAAATAGAAAAAAACCCAGACACCACCCTCTTAGAATTAATTGAAAAATACCACTTACCCATATCAGAATCAGGCCTTAGCCGTGTGTTTAAAAAACTTGGACTAACGTTTAAAAAAAGACACACCATGCAAACCAGCAAAAACGAGACGACATAGTAGTCAAAGAACGCGTTAGCTGGCAAGAACTACAAAAAACTTTAGAGGTGGGGCAGCTTGTTTTCCTTGATGAATGCGGCATTAATTTAGCTCTAACTCGTCTGTACAGCTAGGGTGAGAAGCACATGCGCGTTGAGGATTATGTGCCTGATGCCCGCTTTGAACGTTCATCTATAGACCGCCTCGATAATTAGTTTCTGTTTTCAAAGTTGATTATGCCACAAATCAAAACAATTCACAACTCAAACCATCTCCTACGATTACGATACCTATTAACCACAATTTCAAACACTTTAACTCTTGCATAAAGATACTCAACTAAAATCCTTACACACACAAAACGCCAATTCTCCACTTTCTCCACAGCAAACAACACCACCCTTAGGTCTCTTCTCAGAAATACAACTGTTCTTGTGTAACTTTAAAATCCCCTGATAACCCCTACCCATTAACCTCAATACACCCAAAACCACCCACCAACACTAACCTCGTAGAACATAAAATCATGCATCTACTCTCCGCATGAGCAGTACAAATTATCTCACGGATTTTAGCATTAACAATTAACTGCGTTTTTAGTGTGTGACGTTCCTTTTTACCCGAGCAATAGGCACGTTGGTTTTTTTGGGACACTCCACTGGACTCTTAGTCACATCGACTAACGCGATTTCTATTTCCGGATGCTCTAAGAGAGCCCCTCGTCCCAGCAAACTGAATTTCTTACTTTTAGCCAAAGAATTCTCCACCCAGACAATCACATCATGGGTTGTGGCTTCACCTACTTGGAATTCTATACTTAACTCTAGTTGGGTGACGTATTGCCGCCAGTATTTAAGAGCCATAAAGAGCATGTCCTGTATGGAGAGTTTGGCGTGTCTGCCTCGGCGTTTATGTTTAGCTTGGTAGGCAAGTGTTAAAATTTCAATCATAACTTCAAAGGTTTGTTTTTTTACTCCAATTACCTGTTTAAAATTCACATCACTTAACTCTAAGGCTTTTTCATACCGATCCAAACTACCAAACACCGATTAACCCCTCTCTATACACAAAATAAACACAACCCAACTATTTATAAATACCGAGGAGGTCTAATGAAAAAGAGATGCCAAATAAGCAAGACAACAAGTGCATTGTTAGATTATCAAGGCATGAATCGGAGCAAAAGTCTTAATAGTTTAGGTTTTACTCAACAGGTTTTATGAGCCAAACAAAGCAAGTTGAAGAAAAATGGTTAGCCCTATGGGAGGCTGCTTGTGTATTTGAAGCTGATCCAAATCCAGCTAAACAAAAAATTATGGTGACTTTTCCGTTTCCATACATGAATGGCCCGCTTCATGTAGGTCACGCTTTTTCTGCATCCAGAGTTGATGTGTATGCTCGTTTTAAGCGCATGCAGGGTTATAATGTGCTTTGGCCTTGGTCGTGGCATTGGACGGGACAGCCTTTGCTGGGTGCGAGTCAACGTGTAGCAAGGGGAGATCAAGAATACATTCGTGTGCTTCGTGAAGTTGACGGGGTTCCTGAGGAGCATTTACAAAAGTTTGTTGACCCCAAATATATGGCTCAGTATTATACTAATGAGGGTAAAAATGCTGCTAAACATATAGGTTTTTCAGTGGATTGGCGTCGGGAGTTTACGACTGTTTGGCCGACTTTTCAAAAGTTCATTGAGTGGCAGTATAAAAATTTAAGAGAGCAGGGTTACGTTACGCGGGGTACTCATCCGGTTGTTTGGTGTCCAAAAGATAAAAGTCCAACGGGTGATCATGATCGTCAGAGTGGTGAAGGCGTAACACCTGAACAGTATACGTTAATTAAATACAAACTTGTTGACAAAAACGTTATTTTGCCAGCTGCAACTTTTCGTCCTGAAACCATTTATGGCATAACAAACATATGGATTAATCCAGACGCTACGTATGTGGAAGCTACAGTTAACAGCAGTGAAATCTGGGTAATTAGTCAAGAAGCTGCAGAGAAATTAAAAGAGCAAGAAAAAATTGTGGTGGTTAATCGTGTTTTTAAAGGCCGAGAACTTGTTGGCAAAACTTTTGAGAACCCCTTAACTCATGAAACGTTTCCGATTTTGCCGGGATGGTTTATTGACACTAAAGTTGCAACGGGTATAGTTTTCAGTGTTCCAGCACATGCACCATTTGACTGGTTGGCATTAAGGGATCTTCAACTGAAACCGGAGGTTATGGGTGATTTTGGTGTGGATCCACAGGTGGTTTTGCAGATTAAGCCTGTTTCAATTATTAAAGTTGACGGGTTTGGTAAATATCCAGCAATAGAAATTGTCGAGCAGATGGACATTAAAGATCAGCAGGATCCAAAAGCTAATCAAGCTACTAAGGAACTTTATAAGAAAGAATTTCACAGCGGTAAACTTGAAGCTAATTGCGGAGTTTATGTGGGCAAGTCAATAAGAGAAGTTAAGGATCAGTTAATTGGTGACTTTGGTAAACTTGGCATCTCTGATGTTATGTATGACTTAGCTGAGTCTGTAGTGTGTCGTTGCATGACTCCATGTGTAGTAAAAATTTTGTCAGACCAATGGTTTCTAAATTATTCAGATTCTAAATGGAAAGATAAAACCAAAGAAGTCATAGCTCAAATGAAAATTTATCCAGAAACAGCCCGTACAAGTTTTTACGCTACAACGGACTGGCTAAAAGAGTGGGCATGTGCAAGGACAACAGGTTTTGGAACACCCTTACCATGGAGCGAAGGTTGGATAATTGAAACCTTGAGTGATTCCACTGTGTACATGGCCTTCTACACTATAAATAAGCACATTAACCAAAGTAATATATCTCCAGAAGCACTTATCCCAGAAGTTTTTGACTACATTTATCACGGTAAAGGGAATCAGACACAGATTAGCAAAACAACAGGCATAACTGGGGAATTGTTAGAGGCTATGCGTAAAGAATTCCTCTATTGGTATCCATTTGATTTAAGAAATTCTGCTAAAGAGTTAGTTCCTAATCATCTTTCTTTCTGTATTTTTCACCATGCAGCTCTCTTCCCACCCGAACATTGGCCAAAAGGTATAGGTGTAAATGGCATGTTAATGGTTGAAGGACAGGGCATGCACAAAAGTAAAGGCAATTTTATCACACTAAAAAGTGCCATTAATAAATATGGAGCAGATGCCACACGTTGTGGTTTAATGATAGGCGCCGAAGGCATGGATGATCCTGACTGGCGTGCAGATAATGCGAATGATCTTAAAAATAAATTTGAATCGCTTAAAAGTTTTGTAAACAATATCATAGCATCAGGTAAGCAATCTGAGAACACTGCGTTAGAGCGTTGGTTGCAGAGTAAAATGCAGTATCGTATTCGAGAAGTTACTGAGAGTCTTGATGAGCTTAAGACTCGTACGGCGCTTCAAACAGCTTTGTTTGAAGTTTGGAATGATTTACGTTGGTATATTCAAAGGAAAGGTAGCATAAATACTGTTGCGCTTGTGGAGGCGGTTAAGGTTTGGATAAAGATGCTTGCACCCTTTGCACCTTACATGTGTGAGGAGATGTGGAGTCAAGCAGGTGAGGAGAGTTTTGTTAGTACTGCATATTGGCCAAAGTTTGATGAGAATAAACTGGATTTTGCTGCTGAAGAGCAAGAAAAACTAATCATAGATATGTTAACTGATACACAAAATATCCTTAAAGCAACTAAAATCACGCCTAAACGGTTTGTGTTCTATACTGCAGCAACATGGAAATGGCAAATTTACCTAAAAATTCTCGAAAAAACAAGCACTGGTGAAGCTAAAATTTCTGAGTTGATGAAAGAATTTTCAAACAACACCGAACTTAAACCGTGCATGAAAGACATAGCTGTTCTGGTTCCTAAAATCATCAAAGCTGCAACTAAACTATCTTCAAACCGTAAAGCAAACATGATAAAAATTCAAAAAATCGACGAAAAACAAGCAATACAAAACGCTTTAAACTTCCTTAAAGACCGCTTCAATGCAGAAGTAAACGTTTACAGCGAAGATGACAAAAACCGCTACGACCCCAAAAACCGTGCATCAATAGCAATACCCTACCAACCCGCAATATACATCGAATAAAACTTTTTTTCTCTTTCTCAACATACCAAACAAGTTAGTTCTTAATCTGTATGATTAAAATTTAAACCATGAGATGTTGTTGGTTAGTGGTTTTAAATATCTTGTAACTTAGAACTATTACCCAAACAGAGCCTGCTACAGCGGATATAGTCTCAGGAAATGCTACATTAGGCACATAATGTACGATGAAATAGAAAATCCAAGGTACAACAGCAGTAAAAGAAGAAACCAAAGTAAAAACAGCCAACTTGACCTCATGCTTAAAGTTTAAAGCTACAGTTAAAAGCCAAAGACCAACAGGTAAAGTAATAAAAAACAACACAGAAACAATAAAATGCGCAGGCCAAAAACTCTCATTAAACACACCTATAACCATCAACCAAACAGCAGCCATAACAAAAACTACCGCACCTATTTTCCCAATAACAGTATCTTTAAAGTAGCTAAACAGACCTATTGCACCAAAAAAGAAACACAACAACCCCGTGGTAAACAGGCCAAAATTAAAAAAGGGCGCAGTAACACCACCAAATACAACACCCAAATCACTTAAAGTACTATTAGTCCAACTAAATTCCGGATAAGACACAACCGCCGCGCTTATACAACCAAACGCAACTATAGGCACTACAAAACCGCACACGGCACCAATTTTTTGCAAAACAAATCTGTCTAACATACAAGTACCCTTCAACTACTGCTGCTGCCTTCTTATGTCTAAGTACAAACTAATACATACCCCATTCCACTATAAAAATGACAACATATACAGTAGACGTTAGTCTTAATTATTATCTTGACAGTTTTATTGGTGTAGCTGTGTAGTTTTTGTGTTTTTATACATCTAATTTGACCATTTAGTAGCGCATTTATTCAGTTTGAAAATACAAAAATAATAAAGACTAAAGTCTAGTAATCCATTATCCATCAACACCATAATGGTCACTTACATCTTCCGTTAGTAGAAACACAACAACAGTGTAAAAGTTTGTCAAAATTGGCGGGTCCAGTGGGATTTGAACCCACGATCTCCGGCTTCGAAGGCCGACACCTTAATCCGTGCTAGGCTATGAACCCAAATTAAATGTTATAATCAGAATGTTGGGCTTGCATTAAAAATTATCGGCAAATTACATAAAACTGGTCTATAGCAGGTTTA
Organism: Nitrososphaerota archaeon; assembly: GCA_031282985.1. GTDB lineage: Archaea > Thermoproteota > Bathyarchaeia > Bathyarchaeales > Bathycorpusculaceae > Bathycorpusculum. Next base: position 18,561 of record JAITCR010000093.1, read on the forward strand.
ATTCAATGCTGAAATTAAGTAAAAGTGCTGTTTCACAAATACTATAGTTTATAGTGCGGAAAGTCTGATTTTTCTCTCTTAAAAAAAGTTATTTTGTTTATACTATTGGTGTTTAGATGAGATTGGATAGTTGGGTTAGGGCAAGGCTTTTTAGTGAATCAGTTATCTTCACAGCAAAAAAGTTATTATTTTGAGAGCGATAATTTTATTGTGCATTTTTGATGACAGTTTTTTGTCGGCATAATGTGTCGTTATTTATTAGGTGTTTTTGAGATTTTAAGAAGGGAAATTACGCGAATTTTGTAGGCAACATCCGAAAACATGTATTTTAGACTGCAAAACAATAAAAAGTGTTATTGGCGTTTTTTACCGATTAGATTTCCTTTTAATCAGCAGATAAAGCAACAGAGGTCCACCTAGAAATGCCGTAATTGCGCCAACTGGCAAAACAACTGGTGCCATAAACCGTCTAGCAACAATATCTGCAACTAGCAATAAAATAGAACCCACAAGTGCTGAACTAATAATTAACACCCTCTGATTTTGACCTACAAATGCACGACAAATATGCGGTGCCACCAGACAAACAAACCCAATAGCACCCGTAAAAGCAACCACAACAGCAGTAGACAAACAAGCCACAACCAAAGAAACACGACGAGTACGATCAGCCTCAACCCCTAAACTTTTTGCTGTATCATCACCTAGCTGCATAGCAGTAATATCCCACGCCAACCAAAGGTTAACACCAAATCCTACAACAAACGCAACCAAAACATAAGGCAACTGATACCACGCAGCCCTTGACAAATCGCCCACCAACCAAAAAACGGTTGCACTAACAGCATTAGCCTCAGCAAAATACTGCAAAATAGTTGTACAAGCATTAAAAATATAAACCATAGCAATACCAGCCAGAATCATAGTCTCAGGAGAAGCCCCACGCCGTTTAACAAGTAACAAAATAACAACCAAAGGAATAAGCGAAAAAACAAAAGCATTACCAATAACCACAAAATCACCATTACCTAAGCCTGTTCCAAGAATAATGCCAAGGGCAGCACCCAACCCAGCACCTGCAGAAACACCTAAAGTGTAAGGAGTAGCAATTGGATTACGCAAAACCGTCTGTGACGTACAGCCACTCATCGCTAAAACTGCACCTGCAAAAATAGTTAAAAGTATTCTAGGTAAGCGTAGAGTCCAAACGACAGTATCCGCTAAAGGGCTTGTATGAAATAAATTGGGAAATGCTCTTGCAAACACTGCAGAATACGCCTCAAGAAACGTAATATCTGCCGAACCAAAAGCCAACGCAACGCCAACCAAAACAAACATCATAACCACAGAGGCGATAATGAAAAAAACTCTTTTTACGATTACTTTACGGTATTTCTTTTTTTCAGATTCAACCATTAGCTCTTGATTAGACTTGAAAATTATTTGCTTGTTTTCCACCATATAGTTGCCATCTTCCTTTTACGATTAAACCACAATTTGCCATAATCATCTTCAACTAAATTTTCCTGCAGGTATCTCAAAAGTATGCCTTGTTTCTCAGCAGGAACACGGTATGTCTGCAAACATTTTGATGTTGCAGTCTCTATATCATCAAATCCTTGTTTGAGTTCATAATTTGTAATCTCAACATTTGCCAGAATTCCTGCGTCATGAAGAATGTTGTAAATAAATACAAAGTCTGACCAAGGAGTTACGGTGCCGTAAAGCATTTTTTGAAGGTCTATATCCACCCAGGGTGATGCTGATAAAAACAAAAAAACACTTCCAGAGGCTAATGAGTTCATTTTTAAGAGGGCATTTTTGATATCAAACATAAAAAGAGAAAAGGAAGCCACAACCAAATTATATGAACAGGCCATTTCTGATAGCTCTAATGTTTGATTAATATAGTCTATATTGGAAATGGTGTTTTTTTGCGTTTTCTCTAAGAGCGGTGAGCAAAATTTTAGATGGTTCCAGAGCTGTAACATGTTTTACCTGTTTAGCAATTGGCAGGGTCATTCGTCCAGTACCTGCTCCAATGTCAAGAACTGTGATTTTGTGAGAGAGGGGCAATTGTTTTGTCTGTTTTTCTGTTAATTCGTTCCAATGTATCAAGTTTTCGTTGATTACATTCGCTTCGTTATTCCAGTAAGTTGGATTGTAGAGTTCAAACCTTTCAGAGGATAATATTATGCTTTCGCGAAGCTGAACCCAATCTATAACGTTACTATGCATAGAGCAGACCTTGTTTATCAGTCAATCTTGAATTGAAAATAAATAAAGAAAAAAGAGGTGACTATGTGAGTCATCTATTTTGCTCCATTAGGTATGCCAACTATATCTCCGTTAATAGTTATTGCTGGGTAGAGAAAGACGCCATTTGTGTCTAGGTTATAGTTTAGACGTAAGAAGTTAGTTATGTACTCTTGATGTATTGTTTGTGGATTTAAGTCTAAAAAAACATCAGGGTAGAGTATTTTTGCCATGTATACTGCACCTAGTGTGCCACCCATTGCATTGTTTCTGAAGTCGCCTGCAATCAAGTAAACATTATTGTTTTTAACGGCGTCAAGACTGCTATAAGATGGTTGAGCGGTATATTGTTCTAAAACGGTTTTCATACTGTTTGGATCGTTTACGTCTATACCTTGTGCCGGTTCGCTAACGAGTCCGCCGTAGGTGTATCTTACTGTGTGTAAGAAGATAAAGTCGGGATTTTGTGAAACGATGAATTCAGGTTCCAGAGTAACTGAGTATGCAGTTGAACCTATTGGTGCATTAGCTATGTTAATACCCCCTGCTAGTATACAGGCTTGTCCCAAAGTATCAACTGCTACGTATGATCTATCGCTACTAACTGCCGGATTGTTTGTCAGTAGCACTGTATGGCGTTGGTTTAAGGGGATGGTATTTACTTTAGTGTTAATTGTTGATGTTATATTTAGTATCCAATTTGTGTATTCTGTTGCTCTTTGCACTTTGTTAAAGATGTAGCCTGCTTTGAGAATCCCTTGTAGAAAAATAGAGGCTTCAGGATTAGTGACGTTTGGTGTGTATAGTCCTAGATATACAACATCTACACCGGGTAAATGTGTTACTTTATCAACTGTGGTTGGACTGAAAACTAGTAGTGTTGTGGGGTTTAGGTCAAGTACTGCCTCATAGTCTGGTTTGCTCATGTCGCCAACTGAGGTGATTTGGACGGCATTATCTGGGAAAAATAGGTTTTTAACTGGGGCAATACCAGAATCTATACCAACAACTAGTTGTTCTATTCCAAGTATTCTTACAAGTTCGACGTTTTGGTTGTATTCGACTATTACTCTATTGGCAGGTAATGAAACGTTTATCTCTATTCCGTTGCCATCCAACATGTAGAGCTTTGTTGCTGTACAGTCTATAATTGCGCGTATAAATTCTATGTCTTTTTTGTCTATTACGCCATCTCTATTTGCGTCTGCAAAGGGGGTTGACGGTTTAGTGCCATCAATTATGTCTTGTATGTATGTGATATCATCTTCGTCTATTTGATCGTTCATGTTGGCGTTCCCGAAAATTTCAAGTGTAAAATTCATGTTAGTTACTGCGGTAGTTTGAGTTGTTGGTGTTGTTTGGAACCAGTTTTTGCTGTAGCCTATGGTGACTAAGGAAACAGTGACTATAGCTACAAGTAATATTGTTGTGGCTTTAAGGTTTTTCATGTTTTTCACGGTATTACTTTTTTATAAAAACATAATACTTATACGTTGCTACTAAATTATTAAAAAGTAACACCACAAAAAAGGAGCGAAACATCAATAAAGACAACCACAATGAACATAACCGTACAAGGATTAACATTTAGTTATCACAGCACACCAACACTAAATAACGTATCAATGCAGATACAAGAAGCAGAAGTACTAGGCATGGTAGGCCCAAACGGATCAGGAAAGAGCACCCTACTAAAATGTATAAACAAAATTCTCGAACCCAAACAAGGCAAAATATTACTCAACCAACAACCAATAACCAAAATAAGCCGCATAGAAATAGCCAAAACAATGGGCTACGTCCCCCAAAGTGCTATTAACAACAACGAAAACATATCCGTTTTTGAAATGGTTCTCATGGGCAGAAGGCCCCACATTACTTGGCAAAGTAGCGAAAAAGATGAAGAAAAAGTGTGGAAAGCTCTAACCACTCTTTCAATCGAAAAATTAGCTATGCGAAATTTTTATGAACTAAGCGGTGGTGAGCAGCAAAGAGTTCTAGTTGCAAGATCTATAGCACAAGAAGCAAAGGTTCTCCTACTTGATGAACCAACAAGCAACCTAGATATAAGACACCAATTAGAAGTCATGGACTTGACCCGTAAGATAGTGCTAACTAAAAAACTTACCGTAGTGATAGCTATACATGACTTAAATTTAGCCGCAAGATTCTGTGATAAAGTTATAATGATGAAAGACGGCAAAATTTTCGTTATTGGAGAAACAAAATCAGTCTTAACTGCAGACAATATTAGCAAAGTCTATGGTGTTGAAGTTGAGATAAACTGTTGCAAAAATACAGTGCACATCATTCCAATAGCACCACTAAACTAAACCATAGATAATTTCTTGCAGTATTTGTGCTTAGACCGAAAAACTTGAGTTACGCCATTTGCTGTTTGACGAAACATAAAATCGACTTAACTCAGCCCATAAAAACTGGTGGTGTCACGAAGTATTTTAATTAATTAATGTTGACTGATAGACGGTGAAAGCACTTGACTTCAAAAGTCCATCTTATGCTCAAAAACGTCGATGAATTAGCCATACCTTTTTGTTCTTTAACAAAGAACTACACGACCATTTAACTTATGACACTACCGTTTATTTCAGTTGTTGCTATGTAAGAGTTTGGTTCCAATAGCAAATTCTGTCGTATTTTCCAGTTACTGGAAACTGTGAGTCATCGTAAACTATGTCCAAGTTTATACCATACCGGTCTATTAGTTTTCGAGAAATATCCCAAATTACGGGAGAATATTCATCTGAACTCCAAATCCAAACACGATCATCTATACGTCGCATACCCCAGCCATAATTTTGTGGAAGCACCAAAACAGCTTCAACTGAGGATACGCGTTTTGTTGTTGACTTATTTATATCTGCCCAAAGTTTCTGAAGCGTTTCAAAATGATCCTCTGTAAGAACCCCATAAGGATTATTTTCAATTGCAGGATAATCAAAAATTATAAGATACTTTGCACCTGCCTGATACGCCATAACCATTTGCCTGTAAATCTCGTCTCCACTGTCTAAATAGGGCGGCTCGTCATATTTCCAAGTTGCAATAGCGCCCCAATCTTTGTCCTGTAAATGTGCAGCACCTTTAGTTAAGTCAATTTCTTGCATTATACTTGCATTATTTCCAAGTTGTGCAAAAACAACATCATACCCACCCAAATAGTCCCACCAAAAGAGAGCATAATCAGAAACAAATGTAGGAATTGAATTATTTCTTAAAAAGGCAATATCACGATCCTGCTGCATATAGGTAATATAAATTTGAGCTTCATCATCATAATTACGTATGTCACCATTTAAGTAACCTTCAATCGATTCAAGAAGATTTTGGTAACGTCCAGAATTAGCTCCAGGAATCTTTAGACGATTATTTAAGTTTGTGAAATAATCTTCCCAGTCATAGTCAAGCTGGTTGCCACCTGGTTCATCATAGTAATATACCCCTAAAAATTTGTCTCCATATCGTTGCGTAGCATTTTGAACCCAAAGTTTTTGCCAAGGATATTCAGGGTTAAACCACCCGAAATATACGATAATATTTAACCCCTGAGAAATAGCATAATCACAGATTTCGGTGGTTGCGGTCATGTTAGTACTAATGGGGCCTGATTGTAGAACGAAGAGATTAGTGTAGTTTTTAATTTTGTCGATTAACAGTATAGCTTCATCTGTGGCATTTCCACAGAAACTTACACCAAGATACACAGTTTCAGGAGGTTCGTTATCTACAATTGGTTTAGATGTTAAAAGTACTAATGATAATAAAATAGCAATTATCGTAAGTATGGTAATGAAGATAATGGAAACATGTTTTATGGATATATCGTAGCAACCTCCATTTGAAAGTGTTTAACCATTTTCCGTGCCGCATTTTTAGTACATTTTACCAATTGACTGTTAAATTAATTTGATTACAATAGGATTTAAGTGCTTTCCCAAATCAGTTCCAACGTTTAAAAAACGTGTAACATCCATAATGAATTTTTCAACACCAAAACAGATAAAAGCGGCTTTACACCCATCAAAGCGTTAATAAGAGGAAAAATTAGTATGCCATCAGAAATGACTGACGTTGAAAGTTTCGTGGCGATGAGCGCCAAAGCAAAGCATTGTCAAGTTAAAAGGAACAAAGATAGCGTTAAACTTAAACTTCGCACTTCAAATCAGTTGTACACACTTAAAATTGAGACGCTTCGAGCTGATGAGATTATAAAAAAACTTAAGTGCGAAATAAAAGAAAAAGAAGAATAGCCTTTTAATTTTGAGAGTATTGCAAAAAGGATTATAAGTTAGTTTAGCCCTTTGTACCTGCAAGGGTTATGGAATGTTCCAAGTATGAAAGCCAACGTTATGTTAAAACAGGCGTTAATCACAACAGGCAACGCTACAAATACAAAAACTGCGGATACCAATTCACACAAACCACAGACAAAAACGCCACAAAACGCGCCTTCGCCCCATACCCCTATGTCGCTGGATTATCCATAAATGCCATTGGACGCATACCCAATGCCGAACCCTCCACTATACTGTACCGGGTGAAGAAATTTACCTTAAAAACCTGTGAAAAAACCGTCCCACAAGGTGAAGTTTTGGTTGAGTTGGAGGAGATGTGGTACTTTTTGTGCTCAAGAAAAACAAGGTTTGGGTCTGGAAGGCGTATTGTCGAACTGCCAGAGATTGGTGAATTGAGGATGCGGTAGCCGAAGAACCCAGACATTGAAGGCCATCTCCGAAAACATCTTAACTATCAAGGGTATAATGTGCAGTAAAAG
>JAITCR010000189.1 GCA_031282985.1 Nitrososphaerota archaeon
AGAGGTTGGGGTTCATAATTTTGAACTGCTCCCAATTCTGTGCAAGCAACATAATGTTTTTGATGGCAATTTTGAAGGTCGCTGCCCTTCAAAAAGAAGGGCAGCTCAATTATATAAATGCATTAACAATCAATTATATAAATGCGTTAACAATAAAAAATGATATAAACGATTATCCGGGGTTTATAGCATGTTGTATTTGTTGTTGCCCTTTCTTTTTATTTACCTTCGATATCTCACTCAGATGTGTGCCCCAAAATCACGTTATTAAAACTATTTGTATTTAGAGTTTAAGCACTATCATAGTGTTCGTTCTGGTTTACGGTAAAAATATTTACACTCATTAGATTTTTTTGCGCACTCTTTACAAGAATTTTGTTTTCTATTTTTCTCTGGACAGTTATTATAACATGTAGCAATTATATCCTCTTCGCTACGTGATCTAATAATGTCAAAATAACACAGCATTTTACGTTTATCTGCAATATTTGCTCTAATGTCGCTCAATAAACGAGCATCCATAGGGGTGTAAAAATATTCGTTATTAATGCTATCATTTTGAAAACAATAGAAACCAACATCATGTGCTGGCGGACGTGAAGGAGAGGAGTAAACAACAATATCACTATAATAAGGCATAAATTCCAAAACGCTATTATCGTAGTAAACGCCTAAACACTTATCATACGACTGTGCTCCTCCAATTTCTAAGACTCTTGCCCTTAAACGATTAAAAAAGCCATCTATTATATGCTTATGCTCTACGGATGTAATATAATAATATGCAACATTTTTCACTATATTTTTGGCGATAGCTTCAGTTAATTTTGGGGTTATAGTGTTTAAATTGTTTGTTATTACCCAAACTTCATTACGTATGTTTACATCAGCAAAATCACTGTTAATAGCCATTGCATCTTCCATTATTTCAATTTCAGACAAAGTTTTTTGTTCTTGTAAATTAAATATTCCTTTTTTAATTTGTGTTGTTTCTGAATATAAGCACTCTTTTATATCATCCACTTGCCTGTTGAGCATTATCGCAAATAACCCTGTGCAAAGAAATGAAATAGTAACCATGTCAAAGGCGATTGTTAATAAAGTATTATCAAAAATAGGTAATCTGTCTAAAATGAAACTCATTAAACTTATTATAAACGAAAAAAAGGCAATTTCATAATATCGATTATATCTTTTTTCGTTAGAATCTTTTGAAGACTTTTTTGACCTGAGGTTGCGCTTGAGTTTCATATTTTATATCTCTATAATGTTTTTTCCATCTTAATATGCGGTATGCCGGCCTCAATAAAAACAGGTTCACGAGCAGAATATCCAAGATACTCATAAAATTTCTTAGCTTGGACTTGAGCATTTAAACACGCTAAAATACAGCCTAATGATCGCCCATAGTTTTCTGCTTCACGCATAATGTTGCTGCCCAATCCTTGTCTGCGTTTGTTTTTTACTATTGCAGCACGACCAATACGAAGTTGTTTCCCATCAATACGCACTCGAATATAGCCTACGAGTTCTGTGCATTCAAACACACAAATGTGGACAAATGTGTCTTCTCCACCCTCGAACTCGTCTATTTCAGAAATACCCTGTTCTATTATGAACACCTCGCGACGCAATTGTGCTATTTCATCAGTCAAATCATGAAAAAATTGTGTTCGTATCATGGTAAAACAATGCCTAAAATAGTTATGTATTTTTCAAAACCATTTGTTTTCATTTTATCTTTTAAAATTTTTTCTAAAGCATTATTAGGTGTCATGAATCTTTGACAAAGGCTTCTAAAGTTTTCAATCTCTGCATCGCTAAACACTACATGGGCACTCAAAGACCCAACTTCATCCACTGTTTCTCCTGTAAGAATATGTAATGCGCCATCTGTCATCTTTATTGCAAAAAATCCTCTTTCATCAGCTAAAGTTCTGTTGATGGTATCTTTAAGCATATAATGTTTTGCAATACCATTCTTTGCGGCAACACTGTCAGCGCCATAATAATCTTTCAAAAGTTTAATAAATCCTGGAAATTGCTTTATGTTATTTGCTGCATTTGCATCAAATGTTTCTTTGCTGATTATGTCAATTAAATCAGATGGAACAATACAAATTCTTTTTGTTGTAATTCCTAAAGTTACCATTTCTTTAAGCTTTTCAGTCCAAGCATCTTCATAGCCATCATCTTTAATCCATTCATCAGGCGCAAAACTGGTCATTGCCCAAATTTCGCCCTTAAAATTTTTACCATTAATTTTCTTATCTGTTATGATTAAATCAGCGAAATATTCAAGCTCATTATAATACTCTCGTGGACTAAGCTTGCCTGAGCGTACACCATTGACTGCCTCTGTGATAACTGCATTAACTTCATCCATTCTCCTTGAAGCAAAACGAATAATTCGGTCATTACCCGACAAAAATGCCTTTTCCAATAGTGGATTGGTGTGGGATATTTTTTCGTCCAATTTTTTAAATTTATTAATATTATCTTGCTGATAGAGCTCATTCTTGTTTTGACCATTTATAAGCGAATATTGGTTTATAATTATGGGCGCCAATAAACCCAGACCTATTATTGCTAATTTTGCATCGCTAGTTAATGGATTACTATTTGTCACCATTGGCGTAAATACTGTTACTATGATAGCAATAATGGGAATAACAATTTGAAGACTTATCGCAAATATATCGCCGCGTTGCCACTTTCCTTTATTATGATCGTTAGTTGGATGATTTTGACCCATAACGCTCCCTTTTTCCCAATTTTATATAGTGGACATTTATCATTTCCCAGATGTATCTTCGAATTCATATTTGGAAAGGGGGTCTGAACAGAGATATCCACCGTCGGCTACAAGTGTTGTTCCGTTTACAAAACTGGCTTCTTTTGAGAATAGAAAATATGCAACATTTGCAATTTCTTCATCGGTACCTAAACGTCCTAACGGAGTTAAACTGCGCGATTTGTTAAAAATTTCGTCCGTATCCATTTCGCCACCAATCCACCCCGCAGGTAGAGCGTTAATTCTGATTCCACGCTTACCAAGGGTATTTGCGAGGGTTTTAACCAAATTATGAATGGCCGCTTTTGTCGTAGCATAAGCTGACGCACCATAAGAACCTCTGAAGCCCTCTGTGCTTGTAATGATGACAATAGAACTGCCCTTATTCATTTGCCCCTTTAATTCATGCACAAGATAATTGGGTGCAGTGAGATTGATGGCAATACTCTTGTCCCATATAACATGATCAAACAAATCTGGATTCTCCATGGCAAAGAAAAATTGAGCAAAAATCAAGCCGTCAATTTGACCATCAACAGATTTCACAAATCGGTTCAACTCATCGCGAGATGCCAAATCCACCTGAGTTAACTTGAGTTTATCTGTTGAAAATTCAGTCATCATTTTTTTGGCGTTTTCGGCATACTCTGCATCATAGGTACCGACAACTGAAATTTCTTTCTGAATTAACTTTCGCGTAATAGATTCTGCATAGCCTAGTTTTGCAGCTCCAATAACAATAGCTTTCATAATAGATCATCTAAATTTATTTTTTAGGGATGCATATAAGGATATGCGCTTTCACTTGTTCCAAGGATATTTAGAAGTTTACGAATAGCCATACAAACGTGAGGCTTTTGTCCAAGTAAGCACCCTGTTTCATTAACAACTTCACCTAAACAATAGCCTCCACAGTACTTCCTTGCGGAACATTGTTTACAGTGTTCCATATTTTCAGTTGTTCGTTGCTGTAAAGCGTTCAATTTATCCTCATCAATATCAAAGCTCTTCGTAAGAGGATTCCATTTCCCATACACAAAACAATCCATATGATGAGCATTTTCACCAAAGGTCACAAGATCACAAGCAGAAATATACCCATCTGGCGTAAAATGTGGTACTGGCGTGCAAGCACGACAATGCTTGTTTGTTACGCCATCAAAATTGCACGTTAGAAAGCTACCATAAAAAACATCTTTCTTTTTTGCGTATTGAGTAGCCTCAATGTAGATGCCAACATATTTACTCATATCGAACTTAAATGTGTTCATTTTTTCTTTATCTGAATAAGCAGGAATTGATCCAACGCTTGGGAATACGGGATCAGACCATATATAACGTATTCCCAACTTGGTAAAATAATCCACCATGTCTTTCTGTCGTTCGACATTTTCATCAGTAATAGTAACCCTTGCACCGACCATAATATTCCGACCTTTTTGATGAGTCACTAACCAACGTACATTTTCTTCAATATACGGTGACGTGGGATCACCATTTGGGAAATGGCGTTGTGTATCATGAATATCAGGTTCACCATCAAAAGATATCCACATAATGTTAATGTTATTTAATAACCACTCTCGGTCTCCTCTTGCAAAAACTCCATTTGTTTGCAATTCAACCGTTAACTGCTTCCCTGCAATGCTTTGCGCATAATCAACAATTTGTTTCATTAACTTAATTTCTTGTGTAGGTTCACCAGGTCCGTAAAAACGTATGTGTCTACTAGAGTTTTCCGAAAAGAAAAAATCAATTCCTGCCTTAGCAATTTCAAGAGAAAGCGTCCGTTCTATCATTTTGGCACGCTCTTCACGATTATAACAATACTCACAACAAAGGTTGCATTTAGTTGTCAGAAAAAACGATACCATTTGCTTGTTGATGTGTGGCAATTTTAGTTCTCCTTGTTAATTATTTGGTTGTGCCTTCTAATCTGATAACTTTTCTATGTTACCGTTATTTTTAATTATTGTTCTGGTTGGACTTAAGTATCTTTCTTACATTTCACTATAGACACGTTTGTTGCAACACCAAAAGTTAACCGATTAGTAGACAGCACCAAAACTTTGGAACTGCCGAATTGTATAGCTGATTTAGCTAACTTAGATTTTAGAAAAGCAATAGTGACTTATCATATGGATTTCATGGTTCCAGATAGATTCAAATTTTTAAGTTAAACCGCTATATCTTGATTTATTCCCCGTCATTTATGTGTATTCATTCATTAAAATATAGCGTTTAAACCAGTATAATTATCTATATGTTTGAGACCAGTATTGCTGGAGGAAGAGAATTCTGGCAAAAATCATTGACAGTTCAAATGCTGAAACTGGTGAAGTTGTTTTAAATTTTTGTGATCCGACATTTATCCACGATTCAGATTTACAATCTGAACAAACCGATGCAAAGAACCTTTCTCGTTTACTTGCGTATACCCTTTATGCAAAGAAGGTTATCATCCCAGGCAGATACTTACTCCAACCCAGCCCTTTTTACACCTTAATAACAGTGCTACCCGAGTTTTTGCAGGAAGGTATAATTGTGCCTGACTTGCGTCGGGGCACTGGGTCTTTTCAAGAATTAGAGACAGAGCGAAATCGTGGATCTGACGCAATGAAATGCGCCACCTTTTTGGACGAGAATGCACGTTATATAGCGGCTTTTGATGATAAAGGACAAAGTGATCATTATCACGCACAGATTCTCGAAGATATATCTCCGTCTGGTGCAATCAGTAAATTTTTTGGGGCGAAATATCATCGTCATTTTTCAAACATTTCTAAACAGTATTTGCAGCTAAATGACAGATTAAACAGTCGATCAACTTTCGTTCGCATTGCAACTGAAGAGCGCCCAAGTATGAAAACTTTTTGGGAACAATGGGCGGCAGTTCGATACTACACAACCCCGCTGATGTTCGATAGAATCAGAGTTAGAGATATGCCTTGTAGTGCGGCTATAATACTGCAACGGACAGGTGTTCTGGCTGGACCTTATATTGAAAAGTCAAATATTTTAAAAGAGTTTCCAGACCCTATGTACGAAGTAGCTAGACATATGGCGTTGTGTATTCCAGATTTTGAGACAGATAAGGATATACGTGTTTTAGGAAACGCAGTGCTGTCTGCTCGCAAAGCAGTTCCTCAGGCAGTAGGAAAATTTGCGGATATTGTCAAAAAAAATCAAGCTCTTGAACTATCTAAAACTCTTAATGAATCACTAATGGAAGCATATTTGAGCGAGCCTGTATTTCCAAATCTCTCAGATACACTTAGACAAAAAGTTAAACGTTCGGCAAAAAATGCCTTACGCGAGACTTTGATAGGTGTAGCACTTTCTCTTCTGGGATCCGTTTCAATTCCAATAGACTTTATTAAAAATTTTTCTGAACCCTTTGTTGTTGAGAACCAACAGAAAAAAGTGGCTCCATGGAAAGTATCTGCTCAGTACTGTATAGATTTGTATCAAAAAACTTCAGCAGATAAACGGCAATAAACATTTCCACACACAATTGCAGCAGCATCACAGATCTGAAACAACGAAACAGGGTTTTTCCCAAAGTTTGTGGTTTTTTATTGGTTGGGAGTAATATTTAATTTGATGCGTGGAGCGTAAAATAAATAAAAATATTCACTGTGGTGGTTTAGGTTAATGGATTTGGTTGATGGCAAGAGTTTGTATGATGTTTTAGGGGTAAATAGGAATGCCACGCGTGAGGAGATTAAGAATGCGTATCGTGAGCTCATAAAGTTTTATGCGCCTGATTTGAATATGGGTGAGCCTGAACGGGTAAAGCTACAGTGTGAAGAAAAAGCTAAAGAGCTAAATTTTGCATATGAAGTTTTAAGTGATGTTGACAAAAGAAGAGCTTATGATGCTAAACTTGATACACCAAGGAATCGTAGGAAAGTAACATACGTTAATAATCTGTGGTATATTGTATAGTTCCCGTTTCCATTGAACTTTGTTTTTTATCAAGTTACGTCCAGCCATTTTTTCGTTAATAATCTTGTTTAAGTATGTAACGTGAAGGGATATTTTATAATGGAGTTAACAAAACAACAACAGTTTTTATGACAAGTTTTAATTTATCAATCTGCTATTTTTAGGGTGAATTGATGCGTGGAAGGTCATGTTTTATGGGTGAAAAAGTTAGGTGTTCTTGGGCGGGTAATAGTTCTATTTATGTTGATTATCATGATAAGGACTGGGGACGGCCGGTGCATGAGGATGTTAAATTGTTTGAAATGTTGGTTTTGGAGGGTATGCAGGCAGGGCTTACATGGATTACGGTGCTTAAGAAACATGAAGCATTTAGAGAAGCGTTTGACGGCTTTGACCCAAAATTGGTGGCTCTTTATGACGCTGCAAAAGTTCAAGAGCTTATGACAAACCAGAAAATAATAAGAAATCGTCTAAACATTAGTGCTGCAGTGAATAACGCCAAACGGTTTTTAGAGATTGTTGAAAAGTATGGAAGCTTTGACACGTTCATATGGCAATACGTAGACTATAAACCCGTTACTGGCCATTGGATAAAAATTGAAGACTTACCGCCAACTACCCTGATTTCTGATAAAATAAGTAAAGATATGAAAAAGATAGGCTTCAAATTTGTCGGCTCAACCATAATTTACGCATTCATGCAAGCCACAGGCATGGTAAACGACCACATCACAAACTGCTTCACCTGCAAAAAACTAACTTCTACAACACAACTTAAAACACAAAACCAAACAGTATAACCAAACCTATCACAAACACAACAAAAAACCAACAACACACAAAAGAAAAAACAGAAAACAAACGACTCTACAACACACAACACACACCCAACAGCCAATACTGGAAAAAGAAAACAAACAACAACAAAAAGAACCAAACAAGCATGACACCAAGTTCACCGCTTATAGCAACATACAAAAATTAAGCATACTTACAGAAGCATCGACAGTTAAAAAAATATAAAAGAATATTATAGAGAGCGGGTGATTAAGCATGCTTAGTGTGTGCCTTTTAAAGTATGGTTATCAGGGTGTGCTCGGGTTGTTTTTGCAGTGCACTTTTGTGCTGTCTTTTAGATTTCATTTAAGCGTGCGTCATTTAGTCGGTCTTTAATTTCTTGGTTTGTGTAGAGTTTGGGATCAATGTCTGAGTTGTAGAATAGAAATATTTCGTCAGTGGCAAAATATCCTTGGTTGATGGCTATGTCTTGTCCGTATTTTTCAAAATCAAAATACTCGTACGCAGACAAATTCTCGCCTATTTTGCATTGTTCAAGAGTTGTCTTTAAATCAGAATCGATTTCGTCCACTACTACATAACCAAGTTTTTCTTCTCTACTGCCCCAAGTGTTAGCATCTATCGTTACATAGAAAAGGTCACCAACCTGCATGCACGTGTTTAGTATGCTTTGGGTATCTTTTAGGCCGTTGGCATTGCAATAAGCGGAAGATAGGTTTTTCTCGGTTTCACTCAACTGCTCTAGCATTACAGCTAGCAGGTTAAGATCGTAGAGGTCTTCATACTCGCCAAGGCTAAAGTCTGACTCAAAATCATGGATGCTGTACTCCTCATATGGACTATTTAGGCCAACTTGGTTTTTTAGAAAGTTTTTGATTTCTTTATGCGTGGTGGGCAGGGTTAGCCAACCTCCAATTATTTCACCTTCGTTGTATTTGCCTAGATTGGCAACATAGACTCTGATTTGAGAGCGGTTTTGTTTTGATAAAGTTTGTTCACACATTTGATGTATCTCCGTTTGTTTGATTGTTGTTTGTGCTTCTGTGTTGGAACTGGATTGGTTGCTGGTGGGTTGGTTTGGGTGCTTTGCTGAGTTTTGTAAGAAGAGTTTTGTGGGTGCGTGTTTGTTTGGGTTGTTGGTTAAAGTGTGGAAAAATCAGCGGTGGTATTTGGTTTTGAGCGTTTTACATTGTGGTGCGCGTTATTTGTGGTTTGTTTGTTGTTTGTGGCTTTTTCTTTTGGTTTTTTGGTAGTTAGGGTTGTTTTTGTCAGTTTCCAAAGTTTTTCCAAAATTGTCTGCGATTATACGAGATTTTTCAATGTTTTTTGTTGTAAATACTGGTTTATTTTTTGTTTAAGGCTGTTTAACTATTTTTTAGTTAAAGGGGTTGTTTTTATCGGTTTCAAAAGTTTTTCCAAAAATAGTTGGTTTCTCATGTCGTTTCCAGTTTTTCAAAGGGTTATTTTAAGCTTTTTTAGCGCCATAAATGGTTTATATTGGTTTGTTTGTGATTTGATTGTTGTTTTAATGGTTTTATTGGTAAAGGGGTTGTTTTTATCGGTTTCCAATTTTGTGTTTTTAGAGGTTTAAGTAAAAAATAGAGCATATGCTAAAGCGTGTTTTGGGCGTTTCCAAGGTTTTTCCAATGCTAAATATGCCCTAATGCCGACCAGCAGTCCAAAAGGACAAAAGTTCCATAACAGGAAGCAACATACTAAAACCTGAAACTATTTAAAACAAAAACAACCAGCCAACTAACCAGCAAACAAACACCAAAAACAAAGAAACCTTCCACAGTATATTATTGGTCGTAGACTTTTTTACGTAACTCTACCGTTTGAACAATAATAACCCTCTCGTCTGTAACAACACGATAAATAACCCTGTATTTACCCACACGCAAAGACATAGAATTACTTAAACGACCAGCCAAACGCTTACCCACAAAAGGAGAAACAGCTAAAAAATCTATCTGCTTCATAATTCGAACCCTTGTTTGCTTATCCAACTTGTTTAGTTGCCTGACAAACTCTGGGTTATACAAAAACTCAAATGTCTTCTTCATCAATACCCAATTCTTTCAACGCTTCAATACGACTAAACAAACGGTTTTCGGCTATCTCTTTTTCACTGACCTCTATGCTTTGCATAAGTTCTTTATTGCTTAAAATTTCCAAGGTCTCTTCTAATTCTTCTACACGTAAACGTAACTTTGGGACCTCCTCAGTTAATTTCTGTAGTTTTATTTTCTCTTCAACGGTAAAAACAGCCTCAACTGTCACTATTAAGCACCACCTTAACTGCTATGTACTGCGTGGGCTATTAATTTTATCATAACAAGGTAACAAACAGCAGAGCTGGATTGGTGGCGAGAAAAGAGTGGGATGTACGTGTGGTGTTAGTTTTGTTTTTCGTTGTGGCCTTGGATGGTTATTTTGTGTTTTTCGATTATGGTTTTTGTTTTGTCGTCAAATGGTCCTATGCTGTGTTCTTCTTTGTCGTTTCGGGTGCAGAGGTATTTTTTGCCTTTAGCTTCTTTTAGTCTAAATCGCCAGCCTTTACTTGCAAGCCCTAACAGTAGTTGCTCTTTTTGAAAAAACGCTTCGTCTATTGAGGGTTCGGTTTCATTTTCTGAAGTAGTGGTTTGTTCTAATGTTGTGGTAGGTTGTTCTTGGGGTGTCTGTTCTAGCGGTTGTTTAACGGTTTCTGTTTCGTATGGGTTGTTGGTTTCGGAGTTGTTTTTGGTTTGATTGTCAAGTAAATCCATGATTTCTATGGTTGTCATTTCGGGGTGGTCGGGTTCAAACCTAGACGAGTTAACTACGAGAGTATTTAAAAAGGGATTATGTGCAAGGTTCCAAATCTCCTCTCTTGAACCATTGACATGAAAACGGGCAAACAGAAAAACCGTCAAATCAATCATACGCAAACTACGCGAAACCATACAGGTCCTCCAACGAAACCAACCACACCAATAACGCTGACGAAAATTATTACGCTCCACCCATGCGTTTCCGCCTTTGTCTGAACCAGTAACTCAGACGGAATAAGTTCAGCATACGCCCCCCAATTATCCGCAAAGAAAACCTTAACCTTCAAATTCTGCAATCTCTCGAGCATTTTCTTTAGCGTTTGAGCACTTCGATTGCCACATTCCCAATCCACAAGCTCACCGGTAGTTCGACAGTACGCCTTCCAGACCCAGACCTTGTTTTTTTTGAACGCAAGAAGTGCCACATCTCATCGAGCTCAACTAAAACTTCGCCTTGCGGAATAGGTTTTTCATAGGTTCTAAGGGCAAAATTCTTCACCCAGTACAGTATGGTGGAGGGTTCGACTTTGAGCATACGTCCAATGGCATTCAT
>JAITCR010000023.1 GCA_031282985.1 Nitrososphaerota archaeon
TACCCTTTCCGCATTACGGCGTTGAACCTCGCGATTATGATTACCTTTTTCGGTCTTTATACCCTTACGCTCCAACGCCGCCGCTTCATAGCCTAAATGTACCATCGGCTCTTTGTCGATACCGCACGACTTATACGAACGATGGTCGATACGTTCATCAAGCTCTTTACGCTCAAACATACGATTATTGACATCAGCCCAGCTTTCGCGCCACTCTAAAAACAAATCCTTTTTGTTCCAATCACGATTTTTACCGCCGAAACCGTCAGGCGTAACGGTGCGGGTAGTGAGCATAATATGGGCGTGAGGATTGCCGTCTTTTTTATCGTGTATGGAAAAATCAGCAACCATGCCCTTATCTGTAAAGTTTTCCCTTATGTATTCGCGTAAAATCGCAATTTGCTCTTTTAGTTCAAATTCTCTTTGCAAAGCGATTACAATTTCCTTTGCAAGTTGTGCGTCCTTGCGTCTTTCGCTTGCCTCAACAGTGTTCCAAAGGGTTTGGCGGTCTTTGTATTCGGGCGGCGCGTTCTTGGGTAACATTATTTCGCTGTGCCTAACGCCTGTTTTGCGTGTATAATCGTGAACTATTTCGCCGTTTTCATCGCGCAACTTCTCGCCTGACATATACGCCGCCGAACCCACAGGGTTAGAGCGCAACTTTTCCCCTGCCCTGTACGCCGCCGCTCCAACAGACGAACGCCCCGAACTCCTGCCGATAATGTTGCCGTCAAAATAATAAATCACCAACGGCACTACACCCCGATGAAAACCTCAACTTTCATATTTTCGTAAAGCCGAAAATACCTTGTAACGCAGCACTTTTTGGGAATAATACTCTTAGAAATAATCCTTTTTTGGTACGCTGATAAGAAAAAGCGGCACACCATAAAGACCCAGGTGGTTGTAAACAAGGCGGATGGGCAAATAATTTGCACTTCCTCGACTAAGGGTCGTCGTCATGATTTTAAGTTGTTTAAAGGGTCAAAACTAAAGATTGATACTAAAATCCGAGCTGTTGTGGACACTGGGTATGTTGGTATTGCAAAGTTTCATGCTAATTTTGTAATTCCGGTAAAGTGTAGTGAGAAAAGACCGCTAGCTATGGAGGATAAAGTGTTTAATCGCAGGTTTCAGGTGAGCGTGTCTTAAGTGAGCAGGTGATCAGTTTGATAAAGCGTTTTAAGATCGTATCTGACCGTTATTGTAATCGTAGAAAACGTTTCAGCTTAAGGTTCAACTTGATATGCGGCATCTATAACTTCGAAATAATGACAGTTTCGCAAGAGGTCTATTATTGATAACGCGGATTTTTAAATGAAACAGATAGACCTCCTCGGAAATTATAATGGTGTGGATTGGCTTGTTTTATGTTTATGGTGTTTAATCGATTGCTCTAAGGTATGGGTCGGTATGAGAAGACTGTTAAATTAAGTCCACAAGATTTTAAACAATTTCTTGGGTTAAAAAGGAGAGCATTTCAAATGGGATTATGTACAAGGTTCCAGATTTCCTCTCGTGAGCCGTTGATGTGAAAACGGGCAAACAGAAAAATCGTCAAATCAATCATACGCAAACTATGTGAAACCATACAAGTTTTCCAACGAAACCAACCACACCAATGCCACTGACGAAAACTATTACGCTCCACCCCATGTATCTCTGCATAGTCCAAACCAACAACTCAGACGGAATCAACTCCGCATAAGCCTCCCAATGATCAGCAAAGAAAACCTTAACCTTTAACTGTTGCAGCCGACCAAGCATTTTCCTCAGAGTTAGGTGCTTCGATTTCCATATTCCCAATCAACCAATTCACCGGTAGTTCTACAGCATGCCTTCCAGAACCAGACCTTGTTTTTTTGAACGCAAAAAGTGCCCATCTCATCAAGCTCAACTAAAACTTCGCCTTGCGGAGCAGTTTTTTCATAGGTTCTAAGCGCAAAATTCCTCCCCCAATATAAGATGGTTGAGAGTTTGACTTTGAGCATACGTCCGATAGCATTCATAGATAAGCTAACTGCATAAAGATACAGTGCGGAGGCGTGTTTGGTGACGTTTTTGTCTGTGGTTTGTGTGAATTGGCGTCCGCAGTTTTTGCGTTTGTAGCGTTGTCTATTGTGATTAAAGCCTGCTTTTACACAGTACGGGCTTGCGCACTTGGGACATTTCATAACTATTGCAGATACAAAGAGTTAAACTGCTCCATAATCCTTTTTAAAATACTCTCATATTTTCAAATAAATCATATCATTTTTTCAAAAAGAACTTAAAGCTCCATTCTAATGTTTAAATGTCTGATGATTATGGCTATCGATAAGCATTCACTTAAGAAAATGTTCCCCAATCTTTATTATGAACTTGAAGACGAAAAATCTGAAAGCAAAATCTCCATAGACATTGTCCATGCTGCTGATTCTGAAATAGAAAAAGACAACCTCGATATCGAAGATGTTAGTGAAGAAGAATTTCTTAAGCCAGCTAAAGAAGTTGATAAACTGCGCCATTTTAACCCCTCTGCTGTAGATTTCATTCGTCGATGCGACACCGATGAACAGGCACAAGAAATTATTTCTTATCTACAAACGAAATGTGAATTAACACAAAAACAAGCTAAAGAGTTGGAACACAAACTCAAACAAGAAGGCGTACGAGGATTTGGCCCAAAAAAAGAAGAAAATCATTACTTCCACGAAGGCGGACTCTGCTAAAAAACCTATTTAAGATGTCACCAGTTTCTTTTACGGTTACGTGAAAAATTCTGTAGAGTACCTAAATGCTTTTATTTTACATTTCACGTTTCAAAAAAATAATAGAGGATATCAAAATGGTAAAAATCATTATCGATCCAAAATGCACTGGTTGCGAAACTTGTGCAAACACCTGTCCTGTAATGGTTTATGAAACCAAAGACGGTAAAGCTGTTGCAGTTAAGGCTGACGAATGCCTTGTTTGCCGAGCATGTGAAGCTCAATGCCCTGAAGGCGCAATTCAAATTATTGAATAAGCGCATTTGCAAAATTTTAAACCAGTGTGAGAGCTCTCTTTATTGAGAGTTAATCCCTTTTTATCATCTTTTTTAGAAAAATGAATTATTGCCCACGGTTTAGTGCTTTCTCTGAGAAAATTTTGCTATGTACTCATTAACAGTTTGACCTTTTTTTTGTGCAAGACGTTTAATTGCATTATTAATACCTGTAGAATATTGAACCGCTTTCTTAGGTTTATTAACAATTGATGCTGGCAAACCCAAATTCAATGCAACCCTGCGCAGTACTAATTTCCGAAGTGAATCCTGCTTCTGTTCAAATTTTAAATCAACAGGTAAACTTAACGCAAACTCTGCTAAATCAAAACTGCCAAAAGGCAACCGTAACTCTACGTTTGCATTTATACAAATTTTCTTATCTCGTTCTAAATTGTTCTCATGAATTCTTATTACGTCATTAAACATTGTTTGTCGAACTTTTTCGCTTCCATATTTGCAGTATTCATTAACATATCTTTGATAGCCACCGAATAATTCGTCTGCGCCCTGTCCAGCAAACAAAGCAGTATAACCCGCTTCTTGAGCTTTCTGTGCAGCCCAATAAACAGGCACGCCAATAGCTGTTTTAACTGGATCCACCTCTTCTATAACGTCCACAACTTCTGGCAGAATTTTTTCCACATCTGACTCTTTGAACAAGTGCACCTGCATAGGTAACCCAAGTTTTTCTGAAGCATCAAACGCTGTTTCTATCTCCTGCTCGTTCTCAAGGCTAACATGAATCAAGTCAACTTTAACTCCACATTTGCTGACTATATATGCAATTAAACTGCTATCTAATCCCCCTGAAAACGCAACTGCCACCTCTTTAAGCTCTGCAACTCGTGTTTTAACAGTATGTTCCAAAAATTTTTGCAATTTCAATGATGCCTCGTCAATCGAAATCTGTATAGGCTCAGTATAAACGAAAGTTTTAATCGGCTTAAACTGAAAACCTGCTTTGGTGAGTAAACATAAATTACCTGGTGGAAAAGACAGAGGCTCATCTATATCCAACTGCCAAAGAATTTTGCGATTCGACGCAAAAGCTGCCAACTCTTTATTTTCACCATAATAGAGCGGTTGAACACCTATTGGGTCTCTGACTACAGATATTTTTTCGTTCTTTAGTATAAAGGACAAGTAATCTCCATCAATTTTTTCGACGAAGTTCTGTAATTGTACCTCATCACGCGCGAGTTTTTTGATTATTTCTCGTACATTATTCTCTTTGGTTACCTCTACTGATGCATATTTTATGCCTTCAAAAATAGTTGTAACATTACCCTTATCTAATTGTTGAAAACTGTAGACTTTTTTTGTCTCATTAGTAAAAGAACAGCCAACAACTATGGGAGAGTTGATGCCCTGTCTGCTTAACACATCGAGACTTTTATGAGAAACAATTTTTTCAGAACTGGCAACTGTGAAATTCATAGTTTGTTCAACCTGAGTGTTTTTCAACGCGTCAATAACTGTTGATAACACGGGGTTGCCTTTCTTGTTAAATACTACAATTGTTGTTCTCATATTTTCGCGCCCATAACAAAACGGGTTTCTAAATGGCTAATGCTTCAGTAAAACATTAACCTTTAATCTATAGTTTCCCGTGATACAAACATAGAGTAAAATTTTTTTAACTGTTTAAAATAGAGTTTTTTGTTTAAACTCTTGTTGTGGTTCTTTATCCCAGTTTTCCAAGGGGTCTTTTTCAACAAATCCACCCACTTGTTCTTTGATTTTTCTAGCTACACGTGGACCCACTAAATGTAAATGAGTTAAGTCTTCAAGTGATGCAGTTTTTAGGTCTTCTATGGTTTTGTAGCCTGCATTGTAAATTATTCTGCCACGTATTCTACCAATGCCTTCTATTCGCACAATAGGTAGTAGTTCACGTTTTGTTCCTTTGGTGATGCGTTCTTCAAGTTCGTCTGCAAGGAGTTTTATTTCTTTGTTTGCACCTACAAGAGGGGATAATTCGTGAGTTGCGTGCAGTAGCCATTTTGCATTTTCTATTATACGGTATAGGTCTCCTGGGTGTATTCCAAATTTTGTGATAAGCTGATCTTCAGTTGTCTCTTCTATCCAACTTTTCATAATTATGGCTGTTTTAATTTCGCTAAGAAATTCTTCGTAACCCATGTGGTTTTCCCACTCATTTGGCGGGTTAATTAACAGTTCTCCTCTATGTTGTTCTAATTGGAGACTTAGCACATCAATTTCTCGAGCGTAGGGCCGCATGACTGGTCCCATGTCTGGTGTATGAGCAATCATGTGTAGCAGACTAAACTCAGTTAAATAATCAGGTTTTTTAGTAAGTGCTTCCCGCATAATCACTGCTGATAATGGATCAATATATAATTCGCTAACGCGTTTACCAAATTTAGTTGCATAAACATCTCGACGATCTACGACAATCATTTGCTCATCAAAGAGGTATTTGAGAATTCTTGCAATAACACTCTTAATGGCCTTAACATCATGTTGATAAGCATAGAAAGTTTTCCCAAAAAACTCAAAAATTCCTTCCTCTGAATGCGCATAATCCGATGCAATCGTTGCCAACACATGACCTCTGATAATCTTTTCCACAGCCATTCTTGACCAAATACGCTCTGTCTTAGCTAGTACATAACCTTCCATTAAATAGTCTGCTTCATCCTGCGTTTTAGCGATAATTACGGATTCACCAAACTTGTCATATTTCGGTCTACCCGCTCTGCCCGCCATCTGCTTATAATCTAACACAGGAATAGGATAATTACCATATCCAGCTTCAAAACGACGATAATCCTGAACAATTACCATACGCGCCGGCAAATTAACACCCCACGCCAATGTGGGTGTAGCAGTTAAAACCCTAAGTTTACGCTCCTTGAACGAATCCTCAATAATTTTACGCTGAACTCCCGACAAGCCTGCATGATGATAAGCAACTCCACAACGAACCATCTCAGCTAACTCATCACTAATTTGAGTTTTCTCGCCTGTTTCTTCAATCTTATAAGCCTCTCTTTCCAACAATTCCCTATTTACCTTTTCCATAGCATGCTTAATAAGCACAGAACCCGTTTTGGACACTGCCTTACCCATGTTAGCCGCAAGAGTCTTAGCCGCCGAAACAGCATTTCTTCTAGAAGAGGCAAAAACTAACGCTTGCCCCCCACTTTTAAGAGCGTCCAAAACAAGATTAACGTACGGAAAACGTGTCTCCTGCTCTATCCTTCTTGAACCACCATCTTTATACTGAATCTCATCTTGAAATACAACACCCTCTCTCAAATCAATTGGACGCCATTCAGTAACAATAAATTTAGAGTTTAACCAACCAGCAATTTCATCCACATTAGTAATTGTTGCACTCAAAGCTAAAATTTGAATACATGGATTAATCTGCATAAGCCTTGCCAACACAATCTCCAAAGTAGGACCACGCTCAGCTTCATTAAGCAGATGCACCTCATCAGCAACTACAAGCGAAATATTATCCATCCACTTCGCACGATGCCTAAGCAACGAATCCGCCTTCTCATTAGTAGTAATAACTACATCAAACTTTTCCATCCAATTGTCAGCATCATCAAAATCACTTGTACTTATACCAATAGACACTTTTCTACCATCAACTTTGACTATCTGCGAATATTTTTTAAATTCATCACATTTCTCACTAGCAAGCGCCCGCAAAGGCGAAAGATAAATCACTTTACCCTGATTTTCCAACACATGCTTCATGCTAGCCAATTCAGCAATCAAAGTTTTCCCTGACGCTGTCGGACTGGCTAATACTATGTTTTGGCCTTCAAGTAGCCCTGCTCGTATAGTATCAGTTTGAGGTGGAAATAGTTCTTTAATTCCCAAACTGTCAAGAACATCTTTAACGGACTGCGGTACATCTATCTCGGAAATTTTCAACTTTTTCGCCATCAGGACAATTTTTAAAATTTATCGTGCTGATGGTTATTAGGTTTATTTAATTGACTAACGCAATTTTTGCTTAAAAACCTGCTGCTGCATCACAAATGGTGGTTAGGTGTTTATTGGCGTAAGTAATTTTTTTTTGAATTGAAATTAGATTTTTGGTGTTTGTTGTATTTTGGTGGTTGTCTTTGTCAGTTAGTTTTTGCTTTTTTCATGCATCCATAGAGGCTGTGTAAAAAATAGGCAATCGATAATAATTTTGAATTCTTGTTCACAAAACCATAAACGCTTACCTATCTTTCTTTTCCTCTCCTTCCATTTTACAAACACCTCAACAAACGCCTCAACACCAAAAACATTTAACACTCTCCACAAATTATACCCAAACATAAACAACCCAACCTCCCTACAAACCTTCCTCAAACCCTTAAACAACAAATAAACACTCCAAATACCCTCTTAACCATACCAAACAAACGCCCACCCACCAATCCACCCACAACCTCAAAATCCACCCACCCTACGCTTCACCTCATCCACAACATCCTCATACACCCCCAAACCTTCCGAGCAAACAAACAAACTCTTTGTACAACCACTCATAAAAAACCGACAAACAAAACAAACACCCTTCTTACACCGACATGTCCTAAGTTAAGTGAAAGGGTAGTTGTCTTTTGAAGAACCAAAAGTTTATGACCAGTCCAACAACGATTTTATGCATAAGAAACGATTTTGAAAACCTAACACCTCACATGACAAG
>JAITCR010000059.1 GCA_031282985.1 Nitrososphaerota archaeon
GAAAAGGTATTCGGTTTTCAAAGTCGCATCTTATGCATCGAATTGTCGTTGGGATGATTATAAACTTTTGGTTTTTTGGCAGAGACTTGCCGTTTCATTTAATTTGAGGCATTACCGTTTTGTAGGATGAAAACTCTTGGGGTAGTAAACGCCATTGACAACCGGTTTTTGAGATGTATCTTACAGTGTTTACTAATTCGCGTTTGTTGTGTTTTTGAAAATGTCTGCCTTTAATTGCACGCGTAAATATAGGTGTAATTACTTCCATTCTCTATCAGTTAAATCACTATCATACCTCAACAATCAAAACTCCAGCATAACAGCAAACTACACAGTAGCTTTAAAATTTATTGAGGACAGGTTCTTATGCCCCCTTATAATGTGGTCAAAACAATATGTTATCATTCCAATATAAACACTCTCAAAATTCGAGAGCGGTCACTTTTAGCCATGTAGATGTTGTAATGATGCCTGTAAGACGGTTATAAGAACAAAATAAGAAAAACCATTTAAACCTATTTTACTATTATTATGTATCAATATTCATTTTTTAAGTGAAGTGAAAAAGCATGAATGAAAAAATGTCTGAGTTAACACAAACAGCACAACTTAAACCTAATCTGTCTCCACAAGTCCAAGAAGCTCTCACTATGTTAAACATACGTGTCAACGATTTACTAACTCAATTCAACACTATTCTAAATTTACTTGTCAAAGAAAACGCCGAACTCAAACAACAAATAGAACAACAAAAAACAGCAACACAAACTGGGTTAAAAGCTCAAGCCTAACTTCTTTTTTCTTCCTTATTTTAAGTCCTGCTGAACTTTTTACGGAATAACTTTTTAAAAATTAGTGCCTATTCTGTTTTTCTCTACTTGTGTTATCTTTTTTTGAAGTAACTAAACAAAACAAATATAGCAACACTTATTGTTACAAAGTTAACAACACAAATAACCAAAACATCCACTACACCAAAACCCCAAACAAACTGTCCGCTATCACCCTTAGATGAACTACCATTTTCATCAGATGGATTGCTACTTCCATATGATGATCCATCATTAGGGGAATTGTCATTGCCATCCGACGAGTTGCCATTATCACCGGGGTACACATTATTACCTTTATTTGCGGCAGTGTTGTCAGAGATCACTCCACCTTGTCTGTTAAATACATAATTATTGTACACGCCACCACCCAAAGTAGCTGTGTTACCCGTAATTTCACCGCCTGACATAGTAAAAACATCATATTTGTGATATACACCACCGCCCTCCTCAGCCGAATTACTGGAAATCATGCCGTCTGACATCACAAAAGGATCTGGACCAGCATTATATACACCACCACCCTGCTTGAAAGCGATGTTACCCGAAATCGTACCGCCCGACAAAGTAAACCCGCCATAAATTATACTTACGCCACCACCAAAATTGGCTATGTTACCAGAAATAGTGCCGCCAGACATAGTAAAATTACTAGGATAGTAGAGATGCACGCCACCACCACAACTACCAGCGGTGTTGCCTGAAATCTCGCCCCCTGACATAATAAAAGTGCCATAATTATCTACACCACCGCCATCTTTATCCGCTATGTTATCTGTAATTTTGCCACCCGACATAACAAAAGTGCCACTATTGCTGATTATTACTCCCCCACCACTAAAAGTAGCATTATCAGCTATGTTGCCTGAAATTTCACCATTATACAAGTAAAGCATACCGCCACCATGCATAATATACACTCCGCAACCAGTAACGCCATTTTTGTGAGTTACACTAACACCATCAAGTCTTAACACTCCACCACCCTCAACAACAATAGTACATGTATCAACTGCACCAATTAACTTGTAAAATCCATTTTCACTTTTGCCTGTCAGGGTGATATCTTTGTTAGCTGGAATAATAAGTGTAGAACTGTAGGAATTAATACTAGTATAGCTACAGTGGGTTAGTGTAATATCATTGGTTATTGTGATAACCGCGGATCTATTAGTGGGTGCGTTGTTAAT
Organism: Nitrososphaerota archaeon; assembly: GCA_031282985.1. Classification (GTDB taxonomy): domain Archaea; phylum Thermoproteota; class Bathyarchaeia; order Bathyarchaeales; family Bathycorpusculaceae; genus Bathycorpusculum. The sequence goes on from JAITCR010000059.1 coordinate 2,021, forward strand.
GGCATTTTTAAGTTCGTCTTCATTTTTAACCTGTATAGCACTATCCAAAGAAACTCCAATAGCACTATCAATAACTACGTATACAAATAAAGAAGAAACCAACACCACAACTAACAAAGTGACCAAACGCAAAGACCTACAAGAAACACCAAACACAACAACCACGCCCATACAACCGCCAATCATAACTATGTAACACTATAAATATTGAAAACATTTGGCACTTATTATCCGATTCTTGAACAGTACACACATTATCACAATCATTATTTTTTAACGCCCCTCGTTGGGGTATTGTATATTGTCAAGTTTTGCCCACAACGCCATCCAGCCACCAACCTTAATTATGCTGTTCATTTTATCCATTAAATCTGCCATACGAACATTTAGTCTACCCATAAGTTTGCTGCACAACAGGCAAAAACTCGATTTTGTTTTTTGCAGCGCACTCATTTATTTTTCACATCACGAATGAGTACAATCATATCGTTTAGAGGGTCAATTGCTAGCACATGCCAACCTTCCGGATTAGGAAGGCTGGCAATATGCTGATTTATTAAGGCACTCAAGTTTACAGAATTGGTTTCGCAAACTGAACGCTTAGTTTCAGGGGTTTGTTGAGGTTGTGTACTCATTTTTTCACTTCCAAAGATTTATACAGCAATCCAACAGAATGTTACACCAACAGGAGTACCTAAGCTAGATCCTGAACCGCCACCAGCATTTTCAGTGTACAGATCAGTTGATGTTGCCGCATTTTGATACATTGTCATTGTGCTACCTATACTCTGAGGTGTACCGTTTTGTAACCGTAGAACAGTTTCACGCATATAAGTTGGCATTTGACTAAACGTGTGAGTGTGACTTGTAATACCTGTAGTACCAGCAACGCTGTGACGGTGATTAGTACTTGTTGAACCTGTATTGCCATTACCATGAGTATGACTACCGCCATTGTTAGTGACATTGTTGCTAACAAAATATTCAACATACGTATGCGTATGACTTGTACCAGCGGTTGCGGGACCTGTATTCATTGTACTGTTACTGTGGGTTATACCATGAGTGTGATCACCAACACTGGCTATACTGTGATTGTGATTGACATCTTGGTAGTCAGTATATGCAGAATAAGTATGTGCGTGGTTATTCTCTGTAGCTATTGATATTGGGTTTGTCACTGTTGCGTATACGTGACCAATTTTATGTTGATGATTAACGGAGTCAGCAATAGAGGCACGTACAGTAAAGTTGGTGTTAGTGCGATTAGTGATAACTAGGCTTATCGTACGTCCTGTTGAGTCAATTGGTGTACATGTGACAATTGGTAGTGTGCCTGATGGAAGCGGTGTTGGAAGAGAAACAGTTATTTGACCTGTTGTGGCATTAGTTGTGTCAGTACCTTTTTGTACTCCACCAGCACCACCACTAGGTGTCTGCCATGTGGGTGCTGCCCCACCAGTACTTGTTAATACTTGACCACTAGTACCTGAACTACCAGTACCATCCAACAGAGTGCTCTTAAGCTGTATTCCGCTTGTGTTGGGCAGTTTTTCCAACCACTCAGCGTATAGCCCCTTCGCTCGGATAGGTATGAAGGGACTTGGGCTTAAAAATTCTCGGAAGTCTACTGTATGGTAACCATCTTCACTACTATATATTGTTGGGTTCTGATAGCTGCCGAGCCATTGTCGGTATTGCCCAGCGTGAAGCACAATTGCACCTTCAATGCTGTTTAGCATGCCGTTAATAAAGAGGTCTTTTCGTACAACGAAATGGTGAGAACAAGCGATTCCAGTATTTGGCTGGGTGATGTCTGTGTCAAAGTTAACTTGAAACAGGCTTACTGTTAATGCTTGACCACCTAAACCAGGTATGTTGCTTGCAAATTTGAGGGCTGCACTATTGGGAGTGTTAAAATTCCAAGGACCACCCGCCTCCTGACGCATGAACTGGATAATTGTCAGCCAGTTCACAAGATCGAATGGGTTGCTGCGGATTTCAATAAATTGCATGGTATCTGATGGTGCGGTCGCTACCGCATTAAGATACATGTTGCCTTTCAAGTGTATAAAAGGCACATTATTCCAATCACAAGCACAGCCACCGCCTCCACTATTTGTTGAGCCGATAACAGAGAAGTATAAATCAACATTGTTGTTGTTTGCCCAGACATTGTTTCGGAATCTAACGGAGTTTAATGCAGTTTCCACATTGGAATAGTATGTCCACATATAGTTGGTTGTGTTAAGGGCGCCTGAAGTTGCAACTACACACACAAAATAATTTGTGCCCTGTTGGACTTGAAAAGTTCCATCAAACGTAAAAGGAATCTCTAAATTACCTGAATTAGTCATCGCTAAAATTTCATTCCAAGTTACAGGCGCAGAAATCGCAAGCGGGCTACCTGTAGGCAAATAAGGCAAAGATCCAGAAGCTGCATATATGCGAGCTTCAAAAGTAGCATTTAATGATACATTAGTCTGCGAAATCATCCTAAACATCGCTGAAGTAACATACGCAGTAGCAGAGGCAGTAAAACCTTGACCGCTAGCAGAATAATAGTTTGTATCAGCAGGATTAGACGAATAAATCGCGATAGCATTAGGCGAATACACCGCACTAGCTGCAATAAGCACACTTGCCCTCGAACCACCACTATTGTTGCTGTTATTTGATGTAGTGCTTTGGGGTACCTCGCGAGGTTTCTCGGTTTCTTCAGGAAGCACAATCTTCACCACTATAATGCCCCTCCGTTAGTCAAGGTTGTTAAGCTGAAACTGGCTGGGGTTTGTTTGAGTTCCATGTTGTAATGATGCAAAGTTTGCTTACAACAGGAAACATTTGTACTTGAATACATAATTCTAGCACAGTTAATATAAAACATAGCGCAACCTCAAATTATGGTGTTAAGAGCTACATAAAAACATATCCTCAAATCAGGCATTGGGACAAAACTATTCTGTGTTGATTCTTGTTGTGTAGATGTTGTGGAATAGCGCATTTGTGAATAGTGTTGTTTGTTGTCGGTCTTCTCGCTTTTGTCCAATGTTTCATCCAAAACAACCCTTATCAGCTGAAAAACCGCTCTCAGAAAAATTACGCTTAAAACACTGCACCAAAAAATCAAACAAAGAAACCATAACCTTGCCAAAATATCCCACCAAACACCAACTTGCGCTGATTTACTTTGGAATTAAAAACAAAAAAACCGATCAGCCAAACATTTTGACAATTTTGCACGAACTAAAAAATCTGCCCAAACACACCAACCTAACCGATACACCAATACACCGCAACACAGCAACTACCCTTGTAAACGCTTCCATCTCAGACACCCCGGACATCCACAACCAACATACAATCCGAATGCAAGATCAATAAGTGAGAAAAAATGGACAAACTTTTTCCCATACTTCTCCGGACCATTGCAGCAATGGTTCTCAACACTAACCGCGTAACCAGTGCCATCTCCAGCTAAATCTCCACCATGTTTTCGTCTTTTAAGAGTAAAACAAAGACATTATGTAGCACTAGTTTGATTCCAGGGTCGCTATAGAGTCGTTCTATGTATTTGTAGCTTAATTCAATGTCAAAAAAGGGTTGTAAATATTGCAGAGATTCTTCAGCTTGTCTGTTGGACTTGTTTATAAGTCGTATAAATATGAACAGGTTGGCTTTCTTTTCTATGTCTAGTTTGGGTGGTCTTCCTGTTTTTTGCTCTTGCAGGTTTATGGTTTCTACGGCTTGGCTTATGTATTTTGGGAGTTCATTTAGGAGTTCTTTTATAACAACATGCGAAAAGTTTTACTACATGTTCGTTTTTTTATGTTGTTATACCAAAGCCAATTACTGTTGAGGAAAGAGAGAAAATAATTAAACACAAGCAAAATAACAAAAATAAATCAGATATTGCACG
>JAITCR010000097.1 GCA_031282985.1 Nitrososphaerota archaeon
AAGCGTTTTAAGATCGTATCTGACCGTTATTGTAATTGTAGAAAACGTTTCAGCTTAAGGTTCAACGTGATATGCGGCATCTGTAACTTCGAAAAAATGACAGTTTCGCAAGAGGTCTAATGTTGTTGCGTTGAATGTGTCGTTGACCCAAAACTTTGCATACAAAGACATGGTCAAATCAACCATTGTGATGAACGGGAAACAACACAAGTCTTTCTGCGAAACCGCACAAACCAATGACATTGTCTAAAATTATCCCTCTCCACCCATACGTCTCAGCTTTAGTCTGAATCAACAAAACTTTGGAAATAAGTTCTGCACAAGCTTCCAATGATCAGCAAAACACACAACTACATTCCATCGATAAAACCTATCCAGCATCCGCTGAAAAGTTTGGCTATCGCGATTCCCACATTCCCGATCAAGGCGCCTGTGGATGGAGTGACAATATGCTTTCCAAATCCAAAGCTTGTTTTTTCCTCTGCAAATAATGATGCCAAACCTCATCCAGCTCTATCACTACTGCAGTGGTGGCATTGTTTTGGGGTTTGGTTTTTCATAGTTCTCAAGGGTGTATTGTCTGACCCATTTTAAAACGGCAGAGCGGTTACATGTATTAGTCGTGCTATTGTGCGCAAGGATAAGCCGTTGATGTATGGGAGTATGGCGGTTAGTTTTTTGGTTTGGGTTTTTTCGTGGTGTCTTGTGGGTACGAATTGTCTGCCACACCCTTTATACCTATAACGCTGCTCGCCTTTAACAAAACCCGACTTGAGAACGCTTTCACTGCCACACTTTGTACAAAACATAACAAAACCGGCACCTACACCACACCCAACATAAAAACGTTACTTAGTTAACACTCTCATAATTCCTAAGAAGAAATTACGCAGAATTAAAGCATGGCGAGATATTTTAGGACGGATTGTGGAGTCTTCGGTTTCTTTTTTGAAGCAGTACTTTAAGCGTAATTTTTCTGAATGTGGTTTCTCTGCCGATAAAGGCAGATTCAGCAGTATTATTAAACAAAGACAAGGGTGATCGTCAACAAAACGCACTTTTCTCAAACACCCTATTTCACAATATCTTTACAGTCAAAACCAACCCACAATAGTTTTGTCTCAATGCCGTTGGAGGCGGTGGATACGTTGATTTCGCTTTTGTTACCTGTTGGGTAGGTGTTTTTTGTAACTTATGTGGGTAGTTGTGTGGGAGGTTGGGGTTTTGTTGTGTAGAACTGGCCAGTTTTTGGATGCGTTTTTGGTATGTTGGTATTGTGGTGGTGTTTTTTGTAAATTTTGCTTTTGTTTAAGTGTTTAGTAAGGTGTAGGATTCTAAGAAGTATAGTGTAGTCGTATGTTTCCGTGGAAAAGTTGCGTTAAGAGAGCTTTTAGGTAGGCTAAAATATAAAAACTGCCAGAGCATAGCATCGTTACCGAATCCCTCGCGAGATTAGGTGTGATCCTGTTCGAAACGTGTATCTTGCATAGGTGGGAAGGCTGTTAGAACAGGAATCACATATTTTTTAACCTAAAATTAAGTTTGTCGTCACGAAAAAGATAATATTAAACAGTCAGCTCTACTGTGAATGTTATAGTAATTTGTGTGATTGCAATGGTAGATGTTTGGCTTCCTTACGGAAAAACGGATGTTTGTGTTCGAGTACCCGCGCGTAACCTGTTAGGCTCAATTACTCCAACTCAAAAGTCTGGTGTGTCTGATCTTAAAGCAGAAACTGATCGCGCCCTTAAAGAGCCTATAGGAGCTAGACAGTTAAATGAAATTGCCAAACCAGAAAGCAAAGTAGCTATAATCATTGATAATGTTGCTGCATGTAGAGATTTAAATGAAGTTATGTTATTGTCTGTGTTTGCTGAATTAAATGCTGCAGGTGTAAAGGATGAGAATGTAACAGTTATTTTTGGTTGTGATAATAATAGTAATAAAGATGTGGTTAAATCTGGAGAAAATGTTGCGTTTTTTGGAGAAGAAGTTTTAAAACGTGTTAGAGTAGTTAGTTATAATAATCTAAAAGCGCAAGATTTCGTTTATGTTGGTACCACGAAATTGCATGGGAACAAAGTTTTTCTTAATCGTGTTTTTGCTGAAGCTAATGTTAAGATTTTGTTGGGTGAGGTGAATTTGCATTATTGCGCAGGTTATGGTGGAGGAAGAAAAAGTGTTATATCAAACGTTTGTGGCGTTGAGACATTTCAACATAACAGTGTTATGATGCTTAACAGTGCTGCTCAGGTAGGTGTTCTAGAAGGTAATCCTGTTCATGAAGATATGACTGAAGTTGCACGCATAGCAAAAGTAGACTTTATTGTTAATGTTGTTAGAAATGGTAAAGGTGAGCTTGTAAAAGCGTTTGCTGGTGATCTGGAAGCTGCGTTTTTGGAGGCGGTTAAGCTTGTAGATGAGATATATAAGGTTAAAGTTGATCGCCGAGCGGATATTGTTATTGTGAGTGCAGGCGGGAATTTGGCGGATGTGAGTTTGGATCAAGCTTGTAAGGCGATAGATAATGTTTTAGATGTTGTTAAGCGTGGTGGCGTAATAATTTTGGTTGCGGAATGTTCTAAGGGTCATGGAAATCAAGTATTTTATGATTGGATGTCTAGGTTAACTGATTTAAAGACTCTTGAACGAGATGTTAAGCGTAATTTTGCAGTAGGTGGTTATAAAGCGTACTACCTGTTAAAGGTTCTTCAGAATCACCCTGTTATTTTGGTGTCTTCATTGCCGGATTATTACACAATTAATGTGTTTAGGTTAAAAACTGCAAGGGCAGTTAATGATGCGTTAACTGAAGCTTTCAAGTTGGCGGGGTCGGCTTCAAGAGTGTGGACTATACCTTTGGGAAACTATACTTTGCCTGAGTATAAGGCACCAGAGGAAGAAAAAACTTGATGTTAGTTGTGATGTTGAGCAAGGAAAGACTTTCGTAAAGAGCGCAACCCTTAAGTTTATTATTTGAGCACGTAATGAAGGCGACAAAATGGCAGCATCCTATAGTGTACGAAAATTTGTTCCAAACGATTTGCAGTCTGTAATGCAAATTAATCGTGTGTGTTTACCTGAGAATTATACTGACTTTTTTTTTATTGATCTACATCAGCGTTATCCGGAAGCGTTTATTGTTGCAGAAGAGAACAGTAAATTTATGGGGTATATAATGTGTAGAATTGAAGTAGGTTTGTCTAACCTTGGTCTTGGTGGTTTAACACGTAAAGGGCATATAGTTTCTATAGCAGTTATGCCGCATGTAAGACGTAGAGGGGTAGCTCAAGCAATTATAAATAGGGCTCTTGAGGGTATGAAGTATTATAAGGCAAAGCAGGCTTTTCTTGAAGTTAGAGTAACTAATGAACCGGCAATTTCACTCTACAAAAAATTAGGTTTCGAAATTAGTCGAACCATCAACGGATACTACTCTGACGGTGAAGATGCCTACGTAATGACCAAAAAAATAGTTTAACTACCCATTTGTTTTTTGCTTCTCTCATAATGATAAAGGTATTCTTGTGCATATCCTGCATAATCCCCGAAATAGTTCTGAGCAAACAGGCAAAGTTTTTCATACTCTCCATTGCTTAATGAATCATGTCTTCGAAGTTTTTCTACAAAGCCTTGAGACAACTGGTCAGCATAATAATTAAGTAATATACGTTTAATCCAGATATCTACGGGGAAAGCCTTCATTTTTTCCAATGAAAACAAGAGTACACAATCTGCAACTTTTAAACCTACTCCGGGAAACTCAAAAAGCCGTTTTTTTGCCTCAACATACGACAAATGCTTAAAACACTCCAAATCTATTTGTTCATCATAAACCCTCTTGGCTGTTGCTTGAACATATTTTGCTCTATAACCTAAACCACATCCTTCTAAATTCTGCACACTTGTCCTTGCAAGTTTCTCAACTGAGGGAAATAACCAAAAGTTTCGGTCATCAAAACACTTTTTTTCTCCATGGGTCTGAGATATTTTGAAAAGTGTTTGTTCAATTGCAGCTATATTTTTGTAAGTGGCGCAGATGAAGCTGATTAAACATTCCCAAGGGTTCTGACGAATAAGACGTAAACCTTTGAACTGCTCTAATGCAGCTGCTATATATGAGTCTTTATTTACAGTCTGCTCTATTTCTGTTAAATTATCCTTTAATCCAAAGAATGTTGTAACAAAATCTGTGTTTATGCCTTCAAATTCTAAACAGTTGCTGTTGTTAATTTGGCGGATTTTGAAAATTTTATCTTCTGAAATACAATACCACCAGTTGTCTTGTTTTTTGCATCGAAATATTTGACCACAGCAAAGTGAGAGGTTTAAGTCAAATGGTACATCAAGTTCAAGTTTCATTTATTTCTGCTCCTATGAATTTGTTGGGTTTAGGTATATCTTCAGCTAAGCCTTTTTGTTTGCGTAATTCTGTTATAGTTTGAGTTGCGAGTTTTTCAGGTAGTTCTTCCCAGTGGCTAAAGAGGGATTGCCAAATTGCTCGTCCTGAAGTTGCTGAACGGAGTTCTTTAGAGAACTCAAAGGCTTCAGCGACGGGTATGAAGCCTTTAATTGCTGCAAGTAAGCCCTTTTGTTCAAAGTTTCTAATTTTTCCGCGATGGGTAGTTAAAATTCTTGAGCATTCTCCTGCAACTTCAACTGAAGCTGAAATGCTAGTAGCATATATGGGTTCAAGCAAGACAGGTTTGGCTGTTAGAAAAGAGGCGAATATGGCTTTTCCAATTCCATGCATAACTTCATTTAAATCATTTTGGTTTGAACAAAGTTGTATATCTATTAACTTCACTTTTACATGCCTGATAGGTTCACTGCAGAGGGGTCCAGTTTTACATGCATATTCAAACCCGTTGGTTAATGCTTTCAGAGTTCCTTCTGAGAGGTTTTCTGTTTTTGCGTTCAAATCTACAAGTGTATTGCCGTTTACGTCAAAATGTACAAGTCTATCTTTTTCTTTAGAGGCTAATTTCTGTTTTTCCTGTTCAGGTTCAACTTGAACACTAAACTGGTGTTGCTTATTTGAGCTTTTCACATGGACAATAATGCCTTGTTGTGTGACGCTTTCCATGTAAACAACTCTTGCAGAAGAAACGGTAAGCTCTAAATTTAAATTGCGTTTCAACTGGTTAATTACAATTTCAAGATGTAATTCACCCATACCACTTAACAAGTACTCCCCTGTCTTTTTATGTGTTATAACATGTAAATTTGGGTCTTCATAAGCCATTTTTTCCAATGCAACAAGCAACTCTGAGAGTTGCTGCGGATTTTTAGGCTCAACAGCAATAGTCATAACAGGCTCAGAAACATAACAAACCCCTCCAAAAGGAGACCCATCTACCTTATAAGATAAATCAAACAGGGACTCCCCAACTGTAACCATTACAGGCAACACAACTGAAACCAAGCAGCCACTTGACACCTCTGAAACTTTTTCTCGGAAAAAACCCATATCCACATATACCTCACCTACCTCCACCTCAATTGAAGCGCCAACCAAATACACACTATCACCGCTACAAATTTTTCCTGAAAAAACTCTACCCGTTGCAATACACCCCTCACCACCCTTATCATCACAAGAAGCTGTCACGTTAGTTACATACATAACAGTTGGCCCCTCATCTTTGCATTCAGCTAAAACACGTCCTACAGTTGAATTTACAGACCTACTCAAAAGAGTTCCAACACGATACCCTTGAGCTTGACGAGGATTAGGCAACGCGTTTATAGCCATTTCAAAAATAGTTTTATGCACCGGAAATATTTCCCCAAGTTTTTCAACATCATGTTGCTGCTGGTAAGCAGTGATTATATCTTGAAACTTTACGGCTTTTTGCTTGGCAATATCAACGGTGAACCCCCAACCGTGCAACGCCGCTCCAAAAGCAACATTACCTCTATGAGGGCTTATCTTCCACTGCGTATTATAGGGTGCTTCACCGTAAACCTCAATAAGATCATTAAACCTGTTAATGATATGATTAAGTTTTTTCTCAATCTGCTTCTCATCAAAGTGCAATTCAGTTATTAAACGATCAACTTTATTGATAAATAAAACTGGACAAACACGCTCTTTAAGAGCTTGCATAGTAACAATTTCTGTCTGCGCCATAATACCCTCCACAGCATCCACAACAACTACAGCACCATCAATTGTACGAAGCGCCCTAGTAACTTTACCCGTAAAATCCACATGCCCAGGGGTATCAACCAAGTTAACAATATAGCTGCCGTTGAGGTTTTTATAGAGAAGACTAATGTTGGCAGTTTTTATGGTAATTTTACGTTTTTGTTCTTCCTCTGTGTAATCAAGTACACGTGCAGTTCCCGCCATAGATGGAGAGAGCATACCTGTGCCTGCTAGAAGAGAATCAGCCAAAGTGGTTTTGCCGTGGTCAATATGAGCAATTATCCCTATGTTACGAATTGCATCCTTGTTACCCATTAATTCTTGAATTTGTGCAACTTGTCTAAACCGCGGCATTAAATATACCTACATTAAAACTCTTTAGATAGAGTCCTATTAAAATTTAATATTATAGAGTCTTTTTACTGTGTTGGAAAAAAGAGGAAAAAATAGTGAAGCCGTCTGTTAAATTGCCTATTGAGAATCTAACTGAGGAGCCCTATGCGTCAATTCTTTGTTATCCCCACGCTAAACCCTTGGAAGTAGAAAACAGAATTTCAGAACTAAAAAAACTTGGAGTTAGTGTGGTAGAGTTTACAGGTGACGGCGCAGTTGCAAATGTGCCTGTGATAGGCAAAGGGTATGTGGGTATTGTAGTTGTTGTACATGTTGGCAGAGAACAGTTAGCATTGAAAATGCGCAGACTTGATGGTGGTAGAGAAGATTTTTTCCATGAAGCAGAAATGTTACAAAAAGCCAATAATGTCAACGTAGGACCTAAATTTGTGGCAGTTACTAAAAATTTTTTATTTTCCCAATTTATTGACGGTGATTTTTTGGCGAAATGGTTGGAAAATCATAAAGATAAAGAATGTTTTCGCAGAGTTTTATGTGACATTTTGGAGCAATGTTGGCATCTTGATGAGGCAAGTTTGGATCATGGTGAATTAAGTAAGGCCCCCAGACATTTGCTTATGGATAAGACGGGAAAACCGTTTATTGTTGATTTTGAAACAGCTAGTACACAACGTAAAGTAGCAAATGTTACCTCAGTATGTCAGTATCTTTTTGTTGGAAACAGCACCATACCAAGACTGGTTTGGGAAACTCTGGGAGAAAAAAACAGAGATCAAATTGTTAATACGTTGCGAAATTACAAAAAAGAGCGTTCTAGACAAAATTTTGAAACATTACTACAAACATGCCTTTAACAACTAATTAGACAGGTGTAACTGTTCAGTCGTGTAGCGGTTTTTTGAGTTTTTGATGTGCACATTGTTTACATAGTTTGAGTGCTGTGACAGAGTGAACGTACGTTATGCAAAAGTCGGATTTAGAAAAACTCAGCAAAGAAGAAATAATCGAACTAATTCTGACTATGTATACCATTTTCAGACAAAAATAACTTAACTTGAAGCCCGCATAAACC
>JAITCR010000177.1 GCA_031282985.1 Nitrososphaerota archaeon
TCGAAAAGGGGTTTGCTTTTCAAAATTAGAAGTCATGCATCACACAGTTATTGGTTTGTTCATTAACTTTTGGTTCTTCAAAAGACAACTACCCTTTAACCTGCTTTAGGACACCACCTCAGAGCACAAAGGACTACATGTAAACATGATGGGTTCATACATGAATGAAGATGACTATCCCAATGTTTTCTATGTTCATTTCTATCCAGATGGCACAATAGCAGACCTAAACTGTCAAAAATACCCCATATCATAAACCGTTAAAAAGCTCATTTCCCAAAATACATTTTTTGACACCTTTTTACTACAACATAACAAATTGAATATGCATTGACATATTTTTCATACATAAAATTAAGTTGTCTCTAAAAGGGTTGATAGTTTTTCTAAATTATCAAACATGGCGCAGTGGCCCTGTTTGGAAAAAACTTTCAAGCTGCAGCCTTTGATTCTGCGAGTTATGTTGTAAGCGTTTTTTATGGGACAGTTTTTATCTTCTGTTCCATGCCATACTTGCAAATTATTGTTAATGTTTTTGAAAGGTAGGTTCCAGGGTTTTAAGAAAAGCCTGTGTTCTTCAAGTATAGTGTTAACACTTCTGCTTTGGCGGAAAGCTTCAGTTATTGATTGGTGCATAAGTTTCATCCATGTGGGGTCAGAGAAAAATGCTAAATCCCGATTTGAGCAGGTGCGAAGCATCTGTTTGCCTTGGTTGGACTGTAGAAAAGCCTTTGAATTCTTAGCTTTTAGTACTTGGCGTCTCATGTTGCGTATGGCTAATGTGCCTAAAAATGGCAGTTTCATTGCATACTTTATAAATGGTATGTTATGTGCTGTTGCGGCATCAAATGGTAGATCTGGTGTTCCTGCAACTATTCCATAGGTTATTCTTTGAGGAAAATAGGTCATGTAGGATAGTGCAAAAACACCGCCACCGGACCAACTTAATACACTAAACTTGTCAATGCCTAAATGTTCTGCTAAAGAGTTGAGGTCACTGTTGATGTCTTGAATGCTTTTTCGAGGTTTATACGTGGATAACCCGTATCCTGGGCGGTCAAGAGTAATAATTCTTAATTTTTCTTTACTGACAAGGCGTTTTAAGAGATAAACTTCCAGACGGCTACTGGCAGTGCCGTGAAAATATATTACTGGTTTGCCATTACCAATTATGCTATATCCAAGTTTACGTCCATCGGGTAATGTAATTATTTGACTACTCACAGGTTTCCTCCTATTGTGTGCAATTTATGTGACTTCTGTTTTGGCCTACTGCTATGGGTCAAGCAAACCCTTTATTCGTCTGAGAACTTGTGTGCTTTTAGGTTATATTACGCTTTCTTAGACGACTATTTGTTATATGTGTTTTTAAACTGTTTTTTCTTTCAAATTTCTAAGGTTAGCAACTGAAAACGGCACAAGCATCTCGTGTTTATTTAGTCCGCCGTGCTGTCCTAGATAAGTAATTTTTTCGTTTGAATTCTCAAACCATATTGTTTCATTGTTATATGGCAAAATTAGCAAGTTTCCAGTTCTCTCAAGAAATTCGTCACTGGCCTTTCCTACACCAAATAGTCCCATCTCTGCAGCTTCTTTGGTTTCAATTATTTGCGCTTTATCGCCAATTTTTCTAATTAGCCATTGTTTTGCTTCATCAAGTTTTTCATTTTTTATGTGAAGAAAAATTTCTCGAGGACTTCCTGTGGGTGGAATTGGTTTTTGGTCTTCTCCAATTTGCATGTGTAGTGGTGATGTTTTTGGGAGATAAATGGTTCTGTTTATATCCACATTTACGCTGCCATGGTCGGCTGTTAATAAGAGCAGTGTGTCTTTAGCTGTTTTTGGATCCAGTTTTTGTACTAATTCTTTGTTTAGTAAATATGTTATGACTGATAATTCAGCGCAATATTGGTAGCTGTTGGGTCCGTATTCGTGGGCGATGGTGTCTAGGGTGTCTAGGTGTACGAAAAAGTAAGCGCTGTTGTTTTTGTTTTCTTCTAGATTTTTTCGTAGACTTACAATTGTGTCTGCTATTTTTAGTGATGGTGTTATGGTGCTTCCTTGAAAAATTATTTTTGAACAGGCATTAAATGCGTTAGTTATGTTTGTGTGTGTAAATGTTTTTATTCCGTTTTCGTTTAATGTATTGTAGATTGTTTTTCCTTTTAGTAAGAGGCTGTTTGGGTTGTATCCTTCTTTTATGAGGTTATTTTTTGTGTTTGTGTTTATGCGTTCAAATTTTAGGGCGTTTATTATTCCGATGTTTTTTAGGTATATAAAGTATTCAAAAATGCCGTGTTCTTGGGGGGTTAGTCCTGTGTTTAGTGTTGTTAGTGCATTAGTTGTTTGTGATGGGAAGACACTTGCTAAGGATTGGACTATGCCTCTGTTAGTGAGTTTTGTTAGGAACGGGTTTTTTTTGTGGTGTTTTAGAAATTGATTGTAGCCAAAGCCGTCCATTATTATGAGTACTACTTTTTTGTTTTGTTTGGTTGCGGTTTTTTCTGTTATGTATTTGTTTTGGGTGTTTTGTGTTTTGTTGTTTAGTTCAAAGATTTCTTTTAGTAGGTCTGGTATGTTTGAGATGTTGTTGTTTTGGTATTGTGGGTAGGTAAAGTTGTTGTTGTTTTTTTCGTTTTTTGTGATGGTGTATGTTTGTTGTGGCACTTTTTTTATCCTGCTGTGTGTGGTTTGGGTGGTTGGTTTATGTTTATAAACTTTTGCTTAATTTAAGTTAATGTTTGGTTGATTTAGTTTGTTGATGTGGTGTATTTTGTCTCTTTTTCTGTTTTTGGTGTGTTATTATTTAATGTGGTTTGGTGGTTTTTTTGGTTGGTTGTTGTTTGTGTGGTGTTTTTTTGTTTTGAGTTGGGTGTTGTGTATTAATGTGTGGTGTAGTGTGGTGGTGTGTTGTTGTTTGTGTGGAGTGTTTGAGGGTGATTGTAAGTTGGGTTTATTTTGTTTAAACTTTAGTTGTTCAACTTGTAATTAAGTTTTATTAAGATAAGTTTAAATGACTTGTTCTGTTAACATACTGTAGCAAAGTGAATATACGTTGACATGTTTTTCACGCAGCAACACCAACAAAGCAAGCTCAACTATGAAACAATGCTAAAAATGACCACGATCTGGAAGATACGTGCCAATGTACTTTTGACTTGCTATAAAACAAAAATAAACAATAAGGAAGTGTATATGAAAAAATGATTAACTCTAAATTAAAATTGCATGGTCTTCATAGAAATTTTTTAAGCTTTTCTTTGTTGGCCGTGCTTATGGTCTCTCTATTTGCTCCTTGCGTGTTAATGGCGCGTGCAGAAGAGAACCCTGTTTCAATAGATGTTTCGCTCTCATTGCAGACGGGCGGAAGTGGGTTTGCAATTCCTCTGCAGACTATAGTGGTTACGTCTGATTTGGCAGAGCAGTATGGTTATACAGATGCTTACAATGGTGGGCAAGTTACTGCGCTTGACGCGATTGTCGCTATACATGTCCTAATCTATGGTGATGATCAAGTAGCTATCAACAATGCACTTACTGTTATCGACGATGTCAATGCTTATAACAATGGATTTGTGACTAACTTTATGAGTGATGGTTGGGGTAACTTTGTTTTCTTTGTGAATGGTGTTTTGCCTATAGACCTTGCTGGGGAAGTCGTTTTGCAAGATGGTGATGCGGTGCAGTTTTTCGTTGTACAAGATACGTACATGTGGATGGATACATATGCTTGGTTTGAATATGAGAGTGTAGCGGTTGATACTTTGACGGTTGCAGTGGATGAGGATTTTGCTTTGACTGTGATGGGTGCGTGGTTTGTGCTTTGGGGCGAAGGTTACACCTGGGATGCTGTGGTTGATGGTGCTGGTATAGTTCTTATTGATGATGCAACTGGTGCTTTTATTATGCCTCCTCTTGTTGTAACGGGTTATGATGGTGTTGCGACGCTTTGTTTTGATACTGCTGGGACCTATGTTTTGGGTGCAGTTGATTATGATTCTGACTGGGAGTGCCCACTTATGTCTCCTTGGTTTGTTGTAACTGTGGAAGAACCACAACCAACTGTTGTTGATGTACGTGTGGATGCTCGTGTTGAGTGGATCAATGGTCCCCAGAATAGTTTGTTCATAACTGTTACTGAGACTTTCTCTGATGGATCAACAAAAGTTATCGAGTGGAATGGTCTTATTAACAATAATGCCGCTGGGACATATGTAGTAGGTGATTACCAAGTGTTTGTTAACACAAAGGGTAACACACAAATCCGTGAATGCTACATCGTTGACTCCTATATTGTTGTGTAGTAAATGTGGCTCCTACGTGCAGCAATAGTGTAGTTGGATGATAAAAGTCATTCTTCAACTCTTTTTTTATTGAACGTTTTTCCTTGGTTGTTGTTATGAAAGCATGTGTGTAGTAGTGGAAAAGCTTGTTGTGTAGGCAGCCTCCGAAAACCTCTTAACTAGCAAGGGTATAATCCTAAATTCCGCAAAATTTAGGCACCAACTGCAAAAAGTTTCTATAAATTCCGCAGTTTAGTGTCCAATTTAAAAATAGTCCATAATTTGCGCTTTTTAACAATGCAGCTATTGGTGCCCATATAGCCACCACAACCATATTTTAAAAACCTCTAATTGCATATCTTTTGATAATTAAAACTCATTTTGCAGAATTTAAAAGTTACTAATACCTTGGTGACTAAAAAATGCGGAATTTAGGATAATGTGTGGTAAAGGGTGGTAGGGAAATTTGTATGGGGTAGCTGTTGCATTTATTTTGTTTTTATCGGTTTGAAGCGTAAAACGTGAGTTTTCGGAGGTTGCCTGTAGGTATATGTAAGGATCAGTTAAAAAATAACTTGGCCATTTTATCATTATGTGGGCGGTATTTTCCAAGGAAAACAGGGAATCAGCCACTAACCTGAACAAGTTATTTCCTAACTAATCCTAAGCAGTAAAATGAAGAGTGTTTTATTTTTTTTTACTTAACTTCAAATGATGGCTCCTGTTTGTGGGTGAAAACTTGTGTTATTTTTGGTGTTTGGTTGTTGCTGTTGTGGTTCTGTTTTATCTGTATATTTATTCAACTAATGATTAACTTAAGTTAAAAATAAGTTTAAATATTTTGGTTGGTTGTTCTATCCTGTAAAGTGAAATAAAAATGGGTAAAATAATTAATAGAAATAATGTGTTTTGCAGTGCGTTGCGCTGTAAAACTGAAAAGAGTAATTCTTGTAGCGGTTCATTGCGGGCAGTTTCTGTTGCATTGATGCTTGCTCTATTAATTGGAGTGTTTTCCATGGTTATGGCTAGTGTAGCATATGCGTCGTGGCCTGAATATCAAGGTGGTGCAAGTCGTACAGGATCAATCAATCCTCGTGCACAACCGCCCATCACAACACCTATTGCAACTAGCATTACATTACCTGGTGCTGCCCCAGCTCTTGGAGGCATTAGTGTGGAAGCTTTGCTAGAAACAGTCAATGACACCACTTATGCTTATGTCCAGTATCCTGGTGGTGCCGTGGTGGGCACTGGTGGTGGTACGCGTATCGCCAAGGTGAACTTGAACACTTCATCGATAGTGAGTGGCTGGGGAAATAGCGCCCTTGGGTACTCTACGATGGGTGGGGCTAGCTCGTTTGAGCTTGCTACGCCATATCTTGATCTCACAAAGGGTCTCATCTATGCAGGTATTAACAATATGTCCACCAGTCTCTTATCATGTGGTATAGTGTCAGTTAATACAGGTACTGGTGCAGTAACCTCTTTAGTTGTGCTGAATAACACTGCTCAGATCAACACGCCCATCACCAAGTATGGTGACTGTCTCTACTTTGGTACATACACCAGCACAACGGGAAACATGTACTACCAGTATGACCTATTAACAGGCGTGGTTAACACCTTCACTGGAGCCAGAGGCTTTTACTGGGCAGGCGCGCAAATCGTGAATATTAACGGTGCTGATTATATCGCATTTGGTAGTGATGCTGCTGTCAATGGTAACCATAGTTATCTGTATCTCACACCTGCGGGCGCTAATTTCGGCACACATAGTAATGACATCAACATCTCCAACTATGTCACGAGTCCTGGTAATGTACGCAGTTCAATTTCCAAAGATGATGCGTATATCTATTTTACAAGTCAGGGTGGCTATCTGTGGCGTGGCACAATTTCCACACTCTTAAATGGAACACCGACATTAAACGTGAGAACGTTGCCTAGTGGTTACAGTTCTACTTCGACTCCCACAATCTCTGGTAACAGCTACA
Organism: Nitrososphaerota archaeon; assembly: GCA_031282985.1. Classification (GTDB taxonomy): domain Archaea; phylum Thermoproteota; class Bathyarchaeia; order Bathyarchaeales; family Bathycorpusculaceae; genus Bathycorpusculum. The sequence continues at coordinate 6,278 of JAITCR010000177.1, forward strand.
TTTATGTGGGCTATTACAGTTTGTCAGGTGGTGGTGGTTCTGGAGGCGTTGTAGCAGTACCACAAAATAACTTTACAACGGGTCCAATGGTAACTATTTATTCAGGCGATGCAGTGCAAGCCTCACCAATCGTGTACAACATAACAGCAGGACTACCCACTAACTCCAAAGATTTTATCTATTTTACGACAAACACTCGCGATGGACGAGGTTACTGTTATTCGCTTGCTAATCCGAATAGTCCAAGCATTGCAAAAATTTGGAACAATACAGGCGTTTCAAATAACAGCTATGCATTGCAGGGCTTTGCTTCAGACAACGGTTTTCTGGTGTATGGTGATGACACAAGAAACTTGTATATAATGAAATAGTGTTGGAGGAAATAAATATGAAAAATAAATTTCCCAAATTTTTCTTCTTTTTTTTACTTACGTTCGTACTATGGTTCTCATTTTTATCAGCGATTCCTGTACATGCAGCCAGCGGTACCGTTACTTTTCAATATACCGGGGAGTTCACAGACGATGCTGCTGTCCTTTTTGAGGAATTTGATGAGTCAAATTGGTGTTTTGGTACATATGCCAGTAGCCGTGCAGCAGTTATAACAGCAACAGGGCATGGAAACGAGGTGCCTGGCGCTGCTTTAGCTAATTTAGCAAATGGTTTTTCACTCATAGGCTGGAAAATTATTGGTGATTCATCTGACCCTTGGGAAACGACTGGTAGTTATGACAGTGTTTCCTATTCAATTTGGGTTGGGCCAATGATGGATCCAAATGATCCAAACCGAATTTATAATATGAATGGTTTGTTGGGTGGAGCGTTCTTCTATGGATTCGGGAATCTTATCGTTGAACCGATAATAATACGCGATGAAATTAGCTATTTGGTTACAGCACATGGGGTTTTTGATGGTTCTGCTTTAGCGCAGAAAATAGATGGTATGACTTATCTGCTCACCGCTACGCCGAACATCGGTTATGTTTTTGATTATTGGGCGTATGCAAGTGATTCGACGTATGGTGAGTTTGTGCGTGATACTGAAAATACAGCCGCAACGGTCATGGTAACAATCACGGAAGATACAACATACTGTGCACACTTTCGCCCAACAGCAATCACAAAATATGAGAGCCAAGCATATCTTGGCGCGTTTGAAGTGCCCAACTATCTCCCTGATTGGTATCTAAACAAGGAATATCATTTGTATTCTTTCACACTTGTTAGTGGTAATTGGGTGGATGTTTATCTGTCGATGTGGAATAATATGCGCCCAGCATACGTAGATGACCGAGTGCAATTGATACTGCCCATTATTGCTGTAGAGAGTACATTGAAGGCTGAAACTGCATTTAGCTACGAGTTGTATTTTGACAGCGACAGGGCACCTGTGTACGTCGATACAACAACTCTCTATTATGTATATGAAGCAGGTTTTCTTTTCATGTCTTTCCATATTCCACAGATGCCGGATATATCCTCTGTGACGCTTAAGGTGACTGCAGAGGACGCGGGCGGAACGCTGGTGGTGATTGAACAAACTTATGATGTTGCACCATTAAAGTTAGAGATTTCTGATCCAATTACGGTGTATATGTCTGTGGAAAAGTTGACAGTTCATGATGCGTTAGATGAGGGTGGCTATTATATTGTTGAGCCACAGGCGTTTACTATTAATGGAAGTTGGAGTGCTGCTCGTGCGCTTGGTGAGTTGCTGAAAAGTCACAATCTCAAGTTCACGAATACCGGTTCTCTTGGTTCCGGATTCTACCTTAAAGGTGTGTGGAATAACGAGGCAAATGGTGGCGTTGGAGGCTACTTGAGTGAATTTGGTCATGGGATGTATTCGGGTTGGATGTATTCTGTGAATCATTATTTTCCAGGTGTGGGTGCGTCTGAGCAGTCGTTGTCTGAGGGTGATGTTATTCGTTGGCAGTACACCTGTGAGGGTCTGGGCGAAGATCTCGGTGGTACTTATGGTACAACTGCGACTACTGCTGATAAGACTCTGCTGATAGCAAAATATGCGCAGCTAAAGAATTCCGGTTCAACGGATGTTGCCTTGGTTGCTAACTTGAATTTTGCGTTGTCTGTTCTGCAAACGCTCGATCCATCTCCAGTACTGGTGAATGCTGCATACGCGTTGTTGACTGCTGGAGGAACAGTTGAGGCTAACAAAGGCCAACTGAGTAATGCGATAAATGAAGCAACTGCCTTTAAGAACGCAGTTACAGGTACGATGATAGGTGATGACAAGGGGTGGTATCCCCATTTTTCGTATGATGCATTTGTATTGGCTATTGATGCGGCGAATGCGGTGAAGAGTGATGCTGGCGCAACGCAGAGTACAGTTGACAATGCGGTAACAACGCTAAAGGCGGCTGTTGCAGTGTTTGCAGAGTCAAAGAATTATCTTATATCCTCAGATTTCAACTACCTGCTTGATTTGGTACTTGCAAAAGTTGGAGAAACAACAAATCCCTCCGTTGCTTCTGTTGGTGGGGAGTGGGCGGTTATTGCACTTGCTCGCGGTGGTTCTATGACTGACGGAATTAGAAACACATACTTAACAAATCTTAATGCAGAATTAGCTGGGAAACCTACGGGTCCTGTGCGGCTTGATGATAGGAAGCCGACTGAGAATCAGCGTGTAATTCTAGCGTTAACAGCACTTGGGCTTGATGCTGCAAATTATAACGGCTATGATTTTGTTGCACCGCTTTCGGATGTTTTGTGGGTGAAGTCGCAGGGTATTAATAGTGTGACGTTTGCGTTGATTGCCCTTGATTCTAAGCCTTATGTGGTTGATGAGGGTGTGCGTGAGGCGTTGGTTTTTGAGCTTTCAGATAGTGATTTTAGTCGTCTTGCTGTTGATTACACTGCTATGGCATTACAAGCTCTTGCGCCATATTACGATACAGATGGTAACGTTAAGGTTGTGGTTGATAACGCTTTGATGTGGTTGTTGGCTGAGCAGAATGAGGTTGGTGATTTTGGCAGTTTTAGTACACAGAATTCTGAGAGTACTGTGCAGGTTTTGGTTGCTCTATCTACGCTAAATAGTGATGTGCTTAGTAAGGTCAGTGTTTTAGATGGTTTACTTAGGTATGCTCTCTCTGATGGTGGTTTTCAGCATACTTTGTTCTCTGGTGGGGATGTAATGGCAACTGAGCAAGGTGCATATGCGCTTGTGGCATATGAGCGGTTTCTGAATGGGCAGAACTCGCTTTATGATATGAGTGATGCATTTGGTGATGTAATTGATCCTGGATTGGAAGATGATGGGGCTATTGCAGTTGCGAAGGTGATTGTTGAAGGCGCTTTTGCAGGTGTTGTTGTGGCGCAGGCAGATGTTGATAATGATGAGGTTGTTGTTCTTGCAAATGTTAATGCGGTACTAAATGGGTTATCGCTTAATGG
>JAITCR010000040.1 GCA_031282985.1 Nitrososphaerota archaeon
AATAACATAAAAAAGGAATATTTGAAGGTTAGCAAAAGAGAAAAGCAAGCCAGAGTATCATTAGGGTTATGAAACTTGCAAGTATGAATGGCATTAACGGAGCTTTTTTTGAATATTCACGTTTGCAGAATTTTTGAATTAATGAGTATATTATGAGCGGCATTAGATATGCTGCTGCACCTACAAATACCATTATTGAAAAACCTCCTGTTTGCGTAAATGGCCAAAACGGAAAAGCTAAACCTATACAAATCAAAGCTTTTGAATCAGCTCCCCCTACCACTTTAGCATAAAAAACGAATAAAGCATACATTACAGTAAAGCCGATACTAACAAATAATTGCCAAGAAACACCAACAATTAACGTTTCCATGCACGTTAAAAGTATAGCTAACGGCGCAAAATACACCCACGTCCTATTAGGCGTACACCTGGTCTTAACATCACACCAAGCAGCATAAGATAGAAACCCAACAGTCAAAACAAGCTTACATAACAAAATGGAAAGAAGTAGAGACATTATTATCCCTCGACTATAGGCGCAATGTTGTTAACTGCTGCAAGTTTTTTCTGCTTTTTCTCTTCTTCATATTCGCGCCAACTACTTGATAAATTCAAACTCCAATGCATAACAAACAAGCCAAACAGCAGTATAACACTGAAACTTAGAAAATGAGGCGGAAAAACCAGTTCATATTGCAAAAATAAAAAAGCCAACTTTACTAAAAGTATAAACATAATCGTCCCACAAAGCCATCTCATGTTTGAGATAAAATGATATCGTAACTCAATTTTGGCCTGCTGCTTTACCTTTTGAAACAAAAAAGATAAAGTGTTTTTGAGTTTATCCAATGTGACCACCTCCAAGAAGCCCAGCTACAATTAGAGCTATACAGCAAACTACTGCTGCTACTATAATGATTTTTGCTGTCCCTGATGTGTCTCTTGCTTTGGTTTTTGCTACACCAATGCTTTCCCATCTCAAATTTGTACTGTGCAACATTTCTTGATTGAAACTTTTAGGAAAATTCCTTTGAATATCTGATGGATCAAAAGGTAATATTAACTCTACCTCAGCAGTTTTACCTATCACTGCATCTTCTTTTGGTAATGTGATTTCCGCTTTAACTTGCCCATCTACAGCATAGTCTGACAATTTTAATGCGGTTATAACTGCCGGATTAGTCGTAACACCAGTTGTAATATAACTAAATGTAACAGGCATACCATCAATCATGTAAGACGGGAGAATAGTTTTATCACGCTCAGCATTACGCCTATTCTCCTCTACATTTAACATATTCTTAAGCGGTGAAGCAAAATAGAAACGTTTGGTCAACTTGTTTGCACGCTTCGACTCAGCACAACCCTCACTTGAAACAGTATGCGCCTCAATCACCACATCACGATCTTGATACGCAACAACATTAAGCATCTTCCCTTTAAGCAGACCAAACTTTTTCTTGATCAATACCTTTGCAGAAGAAGGAAAACTCATGTACCCCAAAACAAGGAATAAACCCAAAACAACGTTTAAAGTAAGACTCCAAAGCATCATTAGAACCACCTCGCACTAACATCTTTAGACTGTTGCCTAACATTGATGTCCTGACTTGCTTCTTTACGAACCGTTAATAACGCTGTGATCTTTCTGCCGTTCGTAGCATCATCAAGCAACTTGTAATACTTTACCAGTTTCGAGTTCAAATACGTGATTTTACCATTCTCAAAATCTTCACTTGAACTATTCATTATGATATCTGCAACAATGTTTTCCGCATACAAACTATACAAAGCCACATTTTTTGGATTAATAAACGATAATCTGTTCAGCGGACTTTCGAGAACTGCAAGAGCAGCAGCATAATTATCAACCTGCCGACCTTCAATAAACACCGGAATAGGCGCGCCAGTACCATCCTTACAAACAGCACCCATTGAATCACGCGCATATTCAATTTCGCCTGTTTGAGGGTTCACCTTTGGCACAACTACACGCCGCATGATCTTATCAAAGTCAATAGCTTCTTGATCCTCATCATGAATTGCTTCATGGAAAAATGCAAGTGTTTTTTTCATAGCAATTTCGGTTTCAGTTGCATTAAATATTTCATTGTCTGCTGCGTGAGCAAACACTGCATTTTTACCATCAGAACTTAGTGAAGATGGACTCTTACGTATTAGTTTATCAATAATTCCCATTTTTACATAACACCTTGATCTAATTTTTTACCTTCAGATGCGTTTTGCAGAAGGTTTGCGGCTTTCCACACGGCAAAAATCATCATAGTTATACCAAGCATCATTGATATCCAGGAAAACACGCCAACAAACACGCTTTCAGCATCACTCACAATAAACAATGTAGCAGCAAAAGTAAACCAGCACACCGCACTAAGCACAGACAACGTTACTGAGCCACGAATTACCGCCAAACATAGAAGCAAAAACACCAATAACCCAAATAATACAAAGAGTGTACCTACACCAACAACAGCAAAAGGCTCAGCTGTCGTTATTGTTGTTGTAGCAGTCGGAGTATCTGTTGGGTCTTGTGCATTTACATAACCGGCAAAAGCAAGAATTAAAAGTACAAATAGTGTAGATGCTACGCTAAGGGTTTTCAAATGCGACATAATTATTATTTACCTCCAAAAACTTGGCGTTCTGTTGTTGTTGGCTTTGAATGAGAAAAAGATGGGGTGTGTGCTGCGTTAGTATGCATTGTTATTTGCCTCCGCCACCGAAGAATCGCAGATACCCGAAAATTGCGCCTGCCACGACTATGATTGTTATGACGGGTAGCATTTGGTAGCTGCTCCAGCCGGTATTGAACACGCCAGTGATTGTTGTGTTCGCGATTGTGCTTGTAACGTTAGGTATGGCGCCTTCGATACTTGCAAGTACGATTGCGCCAATGGCAATTGAAGCAATGACAATAATGACAGTTGCAACAAGGTTCCCTTCTGCTCTGGTGCAGTTTTTGAATCTGCGCCAAGCATTGAGTGCTGTCATTTTCGTTTTGGTTGATAGATTGCTCATGTTTAAAGCCTTACAATCACCTCGTAAAATATACAATAAAAACGTTGTTCTGAGAAAAAATAACAGAAAAAACCCTTAAAACAAGAAATAATTTCAAAAAACAGTTATTGACATTCTAACGATAACATCTTTTTAGTCAAATAACGTTGTTTTTTGCGCTCACGATCTTTAGCAGCTAATTGCTTCTCAACTCTCCACAACTTCTTAACTGAATCCTGCTCATGAGGTTGCAACATAGCCATTGCTCTTTTAGTCAAACTCGTCATACATAATCACCTACCTAAACACTCTAAATAATAACACGCCTAATCCTACGGCCATTAGTAACCAGACTAAGATGTTTGCGGGTGCTGGCAGAAACACAAACACAACTCCACCGGCTGATCCGAAGAGTATTAGCATAAAGATAACTACAGACATCTTTCCAGTCCACAAGTAATACGCTCCAAGCAAAGCAACAATGACTATGACGTAGAATATACTGCCAAAAATATCCAAATACGGATATAACAGAAAACCCGCAAAATCTCTATTGGTCAGTTTGAAAAACATTACATCATACACACTTGGCTCAATAATAACAATACCGTTTATCCCTGACTGACCATATGCGCCCGACCATGATGCCATAAAAGAATCGTGTTCATAATCAACGTAGTAGCTAAATGTCCATGTTGAAGCTACAATTTGACTCGTAATAAGAACGGGGCTAACAAAAACTGCTCTGGCAACAGTGTTGGCTCCATCATCAGTAGCACTATACATTACAACTCGCAGCGCATTATCACCAAACAATACAGGCATATTAGGACAATTCCAACTTGATGAAATAAACCCCGAAAAAATCCCATTACCAGACGTGAAAATATTAACAGCCGCAGGAACACCCTCTGTCAATTCAACCTCATACCCATTTTGGCCAATGATCCACACTCTAAAGCTGAAAGCGACATCTACATTATTTGGGTAAGAAGCACCAAACGAAGCATTAACCCCGCCACTTTTCTCATCAAGCCTATACCCACTAGACGAGAACATTGTATATTCCTCATCACTAAAACGCAAATTAAGAATCTGTGAATTAGCAGGCACAACCACCGAAGACTGCGCATTAGCTACACTACTGCTACTGATAAAAGAGCAGCAAACTAAGAAAACAATTAACAACAAACTACCAAGTTTTTTCATTATGCGGTAAACCTTCCTTTAATTTCATCAAGTATAAACCAGAACGCTCCAAACCCACCAAACACCAGGAATAACATGCTAAATGGGTTAGTGCTTGCAAGCACGCCTTCTGTAGCACTAAACGGATTATACGCAGGATACAGTGTCATTACACTATTGATCATGTTAGGTATGGCAAGAATAAACGTGCTTGTCAATGGAATTAAGAGCATGACTGTGAAAATGACAAGAGCATACAAAGCAAACGTGTTCTGCCTAAGTAACAACATAGCTAAGCCGGAGACTGCGCCAATGCCCACATAGAGAAAGTTTTTTTGAAAATATGAAAGGGAAAACAATTTTGTAAGATCATCCGGGCTAAATTGTGCAGGCAAACTGGAAGGTGTTAATTCAAAAAGGGGTATAAGCCACATTGCAATATTGATTGCGACAACAATTAAGAAAATGTTATACATCATCCGCATTATATTTCCCTCTCCCTTTGTTTTCCCTCACCAAACGCTATGAAAATACTAAGAACTAAGGCAAAACCAAACGCTGGCACGCTCACTACAAACCATCCAAGACCCACCATTATGAGCGCAATTACCCAGCATAAAAGGCAACCTTTCTCGTGATTTGACCATGAAAATATCGCTAAGAAACATGCAAGCACTACCATCACGGGTAACTGTGCCGGATCAAAACCAGTGGGCAACACCGCAGATCCGGGCAAAGTGTCAACACTCCCAAAAAACGGCATAATTAAAGCAGCCCATGGATTAACTTTGTTTATTAATGGGGCTACATCAACAGTCCAAGACTTAACAACCCCACCATTAAAATCATACAAAACGCCAGTAACCCGGTAAACTACATCTGGTTCAGCATTACTAAAAACATAATTTAAAGGAAAATTAGCGGTGCTAACACTATCAACAACAACAGCAGAAGAACCAACAAGTTTGGATAACGTCAGATTCAAACTTCCACTGGTAACGGAGCTAAAGAAGACGTTTACGCCAAGATTGTCACTTGTTCGATTAGCAAAAAACACATCGCTTATACTTGGGTTTAAATCAATCTCGCCAAATGACCCGGCTAAAACTATAAGGTTACTCGATAACGTTGAACCAGCGATAAATCCTTGACTGAAAACACCAAGAGTACCAACTACACTAACAGTATAATAAGCGCCCTGAATTAATGAAAAATCGGCAACACCACTCATCATAATATTTCTGCGTTCGATTAACTGACCGCCTAAACTAATTTCAACAAATTGCGCACTGCCGGTATAATCCACTACGGAAAACTGGTAAGAATTACTAACAGAAACCGTAACATTAGCAGTCCGCAAAGGAAACACTTGTTGACCGCCTAATGTACCATCAGTATCAACAAATTCAATCACACGAACTAGGTTTAGTGCATCGCTATAATTCCAACTTGCAGAAACTAACGGTGCAAAACTAAAAGCTGTGGAAGAGCCAAAGGGTAAAGTTAACTCAACCATGTTACCATTGATAGTGTTAAGATTAAGAGTAATTGTATTTCCTTGTGTTTGGCTTAAATCAGTACCAACATTAGAAAAAGTATAACTTAGGTCTGTTGGTACTGTAGCGCCAGCGGGTAATCCATAAACTTGCATGTTTAACAAATATGTTGATGGATAAACAGTTCCAGTGTTATAATATTGACCAGTAATAGTAAACCATCCGGAAGGTTTAGGATTGCCGGAAGATAAGCCAACATTAAGATAGGGTTGATTTCCTGTGTTTTCGGGGGACATACCGCGTAGTAATATAGCGTATTGTGTGCCAGCTTGCATTGTGAAGCCGCCTGTTAAAGATATATTATACCAGTTTTGGGTAGTTGAACCCGAAGGTAAACCTGAAGGTTTAAAAGGCATTGAAAAAAGAATTTCAGCAGGTTTATTATCGACAACACTACAAATTATAACCTCGCAGTCAGAGGGCATAACCCCGTCTTGAGAAGTCCTTAAACGAAAAGAAACAATTACAGGGTCGAAAGCGGTTGTTACTGGAAAAATGTTTCCAATCCACGTTTTAGTGCCACCTGAAGTACTATCTCCATTAGTGGCAGATAAGCTAAAGTCTAAGTAACGTGTTAATCCAGCTTGAGCTTGAACCATCGTAGAAAAAGATAAAGCTAATAGTGTTACACATAACGCTAAAGTGCATATTTTACTACTGTTTTGGTTTAGTTTTTTTATTGTGTGTATCCTCCGTAGTAGGTTTGGTCTTCTCGTTTGAATGCGGAGGCAAGCCACCAGATTAATAGGGCGAGTATTTCGCCTATGAGTAGTACGCCTAATGCCCAGTCTGTTAATGCATTTAGGACTTGTAGTGCTCGTGGGTTAGTGGTCATGGTTTGTAGTGTTTCTATCATCATTAGGGTAGGGGTGCTGAGTAGTAACCAAGTTAGGGCGGTGATGGCGATTAATGCTATGCAGGTTATGCCTACCCACACGTTAGCGTTCTCGTCAGCTATGAACCGTCGGATCAATAGTATGGACTCTCCCGCCTGTTTGCGTTAACCCAGAGCCAAATTATTGTGAAAAACAAACCAATACCCAATAGCAAACTGATTACACCCATTGCAAAGTTTACTGCGACTGCGTTGAATCCGGTGAACGTGTACATTGTTGATAGGGTGTTATAGACTATGTCAACTGGCCAAGTAACAACAAACCAAACCAAAGCAAACCCCAGAACGGCAGCAATAAACACTAACAGTTGCCAGCCTAATGCTGACTCATCAGCCACAAACACTCTAAGTTTACTTGACAAATTCCAATATCTTGCAAGCTCTAAACTGCCGATGATGAATCCGGTTAAACCAAGGCTGAATGTTATAGACCAAAAGAGGGGATCTAAAGCAAAAGATATCCCGCCTAATACTGAACACATGATTGCTGCTACGCCAAGAATCATTATTAGAACGCCTGTGTGGAATCGGTTGTCAAGGGGGTTTGTTGTCATTATATTAGCCCCTTTAATGCACGTTTTAGTACTTGGTCGATTTCTGCGACTGGTGCGCGTCTTTCTTGTCTTCCGCTTTTGGTTTTTCGTCCACGTTTGCGAGTGTCATGGTCACGCCTATCAAACATTGAGCCTGGATTGCCGCTAAAGAGTGAAAGGCCAGTGCCTATCTGGTAGGGTGATGGGTATGGTGAAGGATAACTGCTTGGTGATCTGTAAGGATATGGAGATTGTGATGGTGATGGTGAGGGGTAAGGTGAAGGGGGTGGAGGTGTGCCAAAAACGGGTGATCGGCTTGAATCATCAATTACTGAAGGAAGTGAAATTGATGGTAAATCTAAAATGTCTACAGGTGAGGCGGATCCAGAGCCTGAACTACGACCACTACTGCTACTGCTGTGTGATCCGTTTGAGGCTGATTCAGATCCTCGTCGTCTGCTGCTGCCTGTTGATGGGTAGCCTAAAGCTGCTGCAAGTAAACTGCGTGAATAACGATCTGATCCAACAGAACCACCACCGCCACCGCTATACTCTTGACGGCTACTGCGGCTAATACTGACACTATCGCCACCGGTAGTTCTACCGTCTGATTTGGGTGTTTCAGAACCTAACAGTGTGTCTAATGCTGTGTCTGATGTTCTTCCAGTGGGGGTAAGGTCGTCAAGTACGTATTCGACTTCTTTGGGCGTGTTGGCATAGGTTTCTCGTGATATGCCAAAATATTCCATTGTTCTTGTGAATCTTGGGTCAACTGTGATGTCTATGCCTTTTGTTGTGTATGCTGTTTCTAATGCGTGTAGTGTTCGTAGGGTGTCTTTTGCACGTCTATGAGAAGTTGGTCCCATTGTGCGGTCGGGTTGGAAGCGTAGGGTGGAGCCGAATGCTAAACGGTTAATTTGCTCATCGAGGCGTTGTACTGGTAAGCCTTCAATTTTTGTTGAGGGCTTTGATTGTTCGTAGCCCCATGCTAAGGGGTTGTTGTTTTGTCCGGGTATGTCTATGTTGACTCCGCTGACTTTGATGTCAAATGCGTGTGCGGGGTTTCCAGTTTCGCGATTTACCCCTAAGATTTGGTATGGTTGGGCTGGATCTACGCTTAGTTGGTTGCCGGTTTCTTTTCCTATTTGTAGGATTTGTTCTACAAACTGGTCTGCTTGTGCTGGTGAGCCGGAGAATTCTATGTCGATGTCCATGGGTAAACGGTTAGATATCTCAACTTTACCGCCCTTGGCCGAGTCGGCAACTGTGTAAGTTGCGGGTTTTGTTAGTTGTGGTTGAAGTACTGCTGAGCCAAAAAGTGTTGCTTGAGGCGTATGTTTTACAAGGTCTTTGAACTGTGTCATACCCGCAGTGTTAAACGTTAAAGTTTCAGAGGGTAATTGGGCTTGAGCTGGATTTGCCTTGACGTTTTGTACTGGAGCTGCTAAACTGCGTAAATCAGAAATCAATGATAATTCAGCAGAACCATAGCCTAAAGTCTGCATAGTTCTAATTGTTGAACCTGTACTTAACGCTGTAGTAGGCTGAAAACCGGCCTGAAAAGAACCAGTAGTATAAGGAAT